>QIDD01000221.1 GCA_003230355.1 Methanobacteriota archaeon | reverse complement strand
GTGCTTGATGGTGCCGATTCCAAGCCCAAGAAACCGGGGAAGAAGTGATGCCTGAAATAACGCTGTCGCAAAGCGAGATGGGATTAATTGCAAGGTTTCAGAGTATCACAAGGGCTACTGTTCGGGACTGTATAATCGAAGATGATGATGTTGTCACGTTTGTTGTAGGGTCAAGTGATGTGGGCCGAGCCATCGGGAAGAAAGGGGCGAACATCAAAGAAGCGTCGAAGGTGCTGAAAAAAGAGGTCCATGTAGTCGAGTATTCTGAGGACCCAGTAAAGTTTATAAGCAATGTTATGTATCCCATCAAACCTAAAACTATAAATATAGAAGGAAAAAACTCGAAGACAATAGCAAGAGTCTCTGTTGAATCCAGGGATCGTGGATCTGCTATCGGTTCTCGTGGAAAGAACATCCATAGGTTGAAAAACATAGTAACAAGACATCACAATATTGATGATGTAAGAATAATCTGAGGTAAATAATATGGCGAAGAAGCCCACAGGAGAATTCACAGCGAGGAAGCTGAAAAAGACACGAAAGACTTTGAGGTGGAGCGAAGAAAAATACAAGAGACGGGTGCTCAATCTCAAAAAGAAATCAGACCCCTTGGTTGGGGCTCCTCAGGCACGCGGAATCGTGCTTGAAAAGGTGGGAATCGAGGCCAAGCAGCCTAACTCTGCTATCAGAAAATGTGTAAAAGTACAGCTGATTAAAAACGGAAGACTGATAACATCATTTGCCCCTGGAAACGGGGCCATCAATTTTATCGACGAGCACGATGAAGTGCTTGTAGAGGGTATCGGGGGATCAAAGGGAAAATCTTATGGTGATCTGCCTGGTGTTAGGTGGAAGGTAATCAAGGTAAACAACGTTTCGCTTAATGAGATGGTCAAGGGCAGAAAGGAGAAACCGGTGAGATAATGGAGTTTTTGGTTTTTGGAAAATGGGACCCCGCTGAGGTGGTTGTTGAAGATCCGGGTCTGCGGCGTTATCTCTCGCTAAAAAGCATAGCTGTTCCACACAGCAGCGCAAGAAACGCAAACAAGCAGTTCCATCAGATCGATGTGCATCTTGTAGAGCGGCTCATGAACAAGCTTATGGTTACCGGCCATGAGGGTAAGACGCACAAGCGATCAAGCGGGCGAAACACGGGCAAGAAGATGGGCACATATAAAATTGTTCGCGACGCCTTTGAAATCATCGAGAGGCGGTCAAAGAAAAACCCCTTGCAGGTGCTTGTCTCGGCAGTTTCCAATGCATCACCCCGTGAGGAGACTACAATGCTCAAATACGGCGGTGTAAGCTATCATCAGTCTGTTGATGTGTCTCCCAAGCGCAGGCTTGACGTTGCGCTGCGCTATCTTGCGGTGGGCGCTGCGAAGTCTGCTTTTAAAAAGAAAAAGTCTATAGCTCAGGCCCTGGCTGAAGAAATTATTTCTGCATCAAAACACGATACCAAGTGCTACTCTGTCGCTCGCAAGGACGAGATAGAACGGGTTGCGAAGGCTGCAAGGTGAGGTGAAGGAAAATGGGCATTCGTAAGAAGATGGTTAGTGAGATTCAGAAGATGATGTTTTCTCCTGAAAGCATCCGTAACATTGGAATAGTTGCGCATATTGATCATGGTAAGACCACGCTCAGTGATAACTTGCTCGCGGCTGCCGGGCTTATTTCGCCTGAGCTTGCGGGAAGCCAGCTTTATCTGGATTCTGATGAGCAGGAACAGGCCCGTGGTATCACGATAAACGCGGCTAACGTTTCGATGATCCACGACTTCAAAGAAGAGGAATACCTGATCAATATGATCGACACACCCGGCCACGTGGACTTCGGCGGTGATGTGACCCGTGCCATGCGTGCGGTGGGATGTGACCCGTGCCATGCGTGCGGTGGACGGCGTTGTGGTCGTTGCCTGCGCAGTTGAGGGCTGCATGCCCCAGACTGAAACAGTTGTTCGCCAGGCGCTTAAAGAGCGTGTGAAGCCTGTTCTCTTCATAAACAAGGTTGACCGTCTGATCAATGAAATCAAGCTCACGCCGGAGGAAATGCAGAACCGCTTCATGGGCATTATCAATGAGTTCAACAAGCTTCTCAAAAAGAGCGCTCCCCCTGAGTTTCAGAAGACGTGGGCACCGAATGTTGCTGATGGGACTGTTGCCTTCGGTTCAGCCTATCACAACTGGGCGATAAACGTTCCCTACATGAAGGAATCCGGCATATCATTCAAAGATATTATCGAGTATAATCGGGACGGGAAGCAAAAGGAGCTTGCGAAAAAAGCACCTATCTCTGAAATCCTGCTTAACATGGTTGTTAAGCATCTGCCGAACCCGAAGACTGCGCAGAAATACAGGATACCCCAGATATGGTCTGGCGACGTCGAATCAGAAGAAGGGAAGGCTATGACCGGGTGTGATCAAAAAGCCAAGCTCGCTATGATGATTACAGATATTTCAATCGACCCCAACGCTGGCGAGGTTGCCACTGGCCGGGTGTTTTCAGGGTCCATCAAAAAAGGGTCTGAAGTCTATCTCTTCAACATGAAGACCAAGGCACGGATCCAGCAGGTGGGTGTGTACATGGGTGCTGAACGTGTTATCGCAGAAGAGGTGCCGGCTGGTAACATCGCGGCTATTACCGGTCTTAAAGAGGCGATTGCG
This sequence comes from Methanobacteriota archaeon, assembly GCA_003230355.1. Classification (GTDB taxonomy): domain Archaea; phylum Hydrothermarchaeota; class Hydrothermarchaeia; order Hydrothermarchaeales; family SZUA-236; genus SZUA-236. The sequence goes on along the minus strand of QIDD01000221.1, from coordinate 151 downwards.
GGCGAGACTATTTCAGACGCAACGGTTGAGCTTGCGCCCTTTGAAGAGATGAAGCACACATCTGAACCAGTTGTTACAAAGGCGATTGAAGCCAAGAATATGAAGGACCTTCCAAAGCTTGTGGAGGCGCTTCGCCAGCTTGCAAAAGAAG
>QIDD01000220.1 GCA_003230355.1 Methanobacteriota archaeon | reverse complement strand
ACAATACTTGTTGCAGAGTTTTCGCCTGAACTTATCATTCAGCCTGAAAGCTTCATGGTTGACGGGGTAATATTTATGTACCTCCAAAATATTGAAAACCCACTGGTATTCAAACCAGGCATACAAATCCGTAAGATGCGCGGAGTGGAGCATACAAGAGACATTCTGCGCCTCGGCTTTACAAAGGACGGCATCCGAATATTATAGGTGAAAATATCCATGGCGCTTTCGATAACTGTTGCATCCGGTAAAGGCGGAGTTGGGAAGACAACGATTTCAGCAAACCTTGGAGTAGCCCTTGCCCAGTTTGGGAAGGATGTGACAATTCTCGACGCTGATATTGAAATGGCAAACCTGGAGGGGATGAAAACAACACTACATCAAGTGCTCGCAGGACAGGCACCGCCAAGTGAAGCAATGTATGTGGGTCCGGCGGGAGTTAAAATCATCCCTGCAGGTGTCTCGCTCGAAGGTCTTCGCGACGCAGATCCGGATGTACTTGAAAGCGTACTTGAAGAGCTCATGGAGCAGACCGAGATACTGATTCTCGACTCACCAGCAGGTCTTGGCAAAAGCGCAGTCACATCCCTTGCAGTGGGGCAGGAGCTTCTACTCATCACAAACCCTGAAATATCATCAATGTCAGACGCGCTTAAAACCAAAATCGTTGCCAAAAAGCTGGGTGCCCATGTCCTGGGTGTTGTACTCAACCGCGCTGGAACCGATGCGACTGATCTCACGATTGAAGAGGTTCAAACGATCCTTGAGGCAACTGTTGTAGCAGCTGTGCCCGAAGACTCAGAGGTGCGAAAGTCATCTGCCGCTGGTGTCCCCCTTGTAATCAAAGCCCCCAATTCACCTGCCGCTTTAGCGATCAAAAAGCTGGCAGCTGATCTTATCGGTGAAAAATACGCGCCTCCGGTGACTGAAAAAAACTCCTTTGTAAAGCGCTTTATCGGCGGGCTCTTCGGCGGAAGATAACTTCTATTCACTTTTCCCGATTAATGCGAACTGCGCGAGCAGCGCTTCCATCTGAATGGTTTCATTGCTGCCCTCAACCATTCTAAACTCGTATTCGCCTATTATATCTACAAGACGCACTTTCAACTCCTCGGAAATGTTGAGTCTGAATGCTGCTTTGTGTATCTGTGATACAAGGTCTGATCCTGAGACGCCGTAGTCCATCGTGATCTCCCGAAGAAGCGTTCGAGATTCTAAAAACTCGCCTTTCAGGGCTAGCTCCATAAGCCTTCGCACCTGGCCCGGCATCACAACAGATGTTGCGCTTGACAGTGTTTCAGAGTCGATTTTTTTATTTATCGCTGCAGTGGACTGGAGCATGTTGATTGCTCGGCGTAGATCACCCTCTGCAGACGAGAGGAGGTTCAAAAGCGCGTCGTCGGTTATGCTTATACCCTCCTTTCCTGCGATAAACTGGATCCTCTTTTTAATCGCTTCTTCTTTGAGCGGGCGAAACCTGAAGATCGCGCAGCGTGATTGGATGGGCTCAATAATCTTTGAGCTGTAGTTGCAGCTGAGGATGAATCTGCATACTTTTGAATAGCGTTCCATGCTGCGGCGCATAGCGTTTTGAGCGTCTTTTGTAAGGGCGTCGGCTTCATCGAGAAAGATGATCTTGAAATCGCCGCGAAGACTCTTGGTTCTGGCAAAGTCCTTTATCTTTCCGCGGACAACATCTATACCGCGCTCGTCGCTTGCGTTCAGCTCAAGAAAATTCGCCTCCCAATCCTCGCCGAAAAGCCCCTGGGCAAGTGCAAGCGCAGCTGTTGTCTTACCCACGCCGGGAACGCCTGAAAAAAGCATGTTCGGCAGATTTCTGGCCTCTACATAGGTTTTTAGCCGCGATGTTATATCATCCTGTCCCACGATGTCGCCGATAGTCTTCGGCCTGTATTTCTCCACCCACACCTCTTCAATCATTTTTTGCTCCTCTCAAACGCTCCAGCGTCTCGCAAACATTCTTCCAGTGGCCGCCGTGCCAATATATCTTTTCGCACCCACTGCACACCCAGAACCTGTCATACTGTTCTATTACACTTTCTAAAACCTTGGCTTTTATATCCTTTTTGCATGTCAGCCTAAGCTCAGCGTTGCACACTGGGCATCTGGAAAGCTCAGGCGAATCTTGAAAGACCACGCCAAATTCACCCTCCATCTGCCTGAGCTGCTCAGTGAAATCAAGACTTGTAACATAAAGGGCTGGTACATTTTCAGCTTTTGTTCGGCTTATCAACTCTCTGTCACGGGAAATCAAAATCCGGCCTTCATCCCTGGCAATCCCAATCATCCGCGCCACCGCGCCAGCCGCCCGAACATAGCGTCAACAAGAAACTTCATAGTAAACTCATTGAATTCCAGGTATAAAAATGTCAGAGGCAGATTATACTGTCAAGTAATGGTTGAGGGTCACAAGGTTTAAGTAAGATTATTAGTTTTTAAATAACATAAAAATGAGATTAGAGGGAGTTTTAAACCAGGTAAATTCATTTGAAAAGAATTCATTCCTAAAGATAATTGAAACCATCAATTCAAAATCTCCAAAGAACTACAAAGAAATAGAAAAAATACTAAGTGAGAAGGACGGGTTACTAAAAAATGCTGACAACATCAACATTGTTAAAGTATTCCAGTTAGTAGAAGACGAATTTTCCAAGTATGTGAAAGGTGAATTTACAGATGCTACATCTCAGTTGGATATACTTATAGACATTCTTATCAGAGATGGTAATTGCATAATCTCATTGGGCTGGTTTGAAAGATTATATGAAGCTGAAATCAAAAAATTAAATAAAAAAGTTAGGGAATTTGAGAAGCTACTTAATGAGGAGAAAGCCGACATTTCAGAAAACCG
>QIDD01000219.1 GCA_003230355.1 Methanobacteriota archaeon | reverse complement strand
ATGTTTCTTTTAACCGGACTTTTCTGCGTCCTCGGTCTGATCCTCATCTTCTGAAGAGAAAGCTTTTTTTCAGCAGCCGGCGAATCATTGATAGACTGGTTCCAAGGACCGCGCCAACGGTGTCTGCATAGAAGTCAACGATGTTAAATCTTCGGCCTGGAATGCTTAACTGAAAGGTTTCGTCTCCATAGGCAATGGATGCGGAGAGCAGTATTGTCAAAAGCGCGGATTTCCATCGTCCAAATCCTGTGCTTCGAAAAGCCGGATACATGAAAAAGGCAAGCCCCGCGTATTCGAGGACGTGAAGCGAATATTTCCTAGGGTCGAATTCAGCAAGCTTTGACACGATGGGAAGATCAGATATTGAGGAGAGATAGAATATCAGTGCAACATAGAAGAGCACTAGAAGCCAGTGTTTTGCCGCTGAGCCAATGGAAAATTTTTCCTCTCTTTTTACGATGAGGTCCTGCCCCTTTTCCCGTGCCCTAAGCACTAAGTAGAGAACGGCGAAATAGACTGTTACAAAGGCCGGCCGTATAGGCCGCTGTGACTGCGCCTGTTAAGATGAAGTCAAAGTCAGATCTTGCAAAGGTCATTATGACTATGATTCCGAAGAGCACGATGAAGTGGGACCCATAGCTTAGGATAAGTGCTTTTTTCTTCATAGTTCTGCTCCAGATAGCTTGTTTTTACGTGTCTCAACGGTTGGATGGGTTTCAAAGAGTGAGTTGAATGTTTCTTTTGGAAGGGGGTTTACAAAGTACAGGTGTGTGTGGCCCGGATTTGCAGCGTATGTTTCGCCTCCGAGTTTTTCAATCGCGCGTTTAAGGTTTTTGTTTTCACCGCAGAGCCGGGCAGAAAAGCTGTCTGCCTCAGACTCGCTTCGCCGCGTATTAACTATTAGGTTGATAATCATCGACGCATGGGGCGCAACAACAGACATTGCAAACTGTTTTATCAATTTGGGCGCAGGGTCATCTTCGGCTCCAAAGCCCAGGAGAAGAGAACTCCAAAAGGCGAGGGTTGCAACTGAGGATATGGCCCCTGAAAAAAGCGCGGCAAGACTGCGTTTTCGAAGCTCTGTTTTTACGTGGTATATCTCGTGGGCAACCACGCCGTAAAGCTCCTTTGGCTCAAGCAGCTCAAGCATGGCTGTTGTGAAAACGATGGACGCCTGTTTTTCGCCTTTGCCTACGGTAAAGGCATTTGCCATGTCTGAACGTGCTAGATATATTTTTGGCGGGCGCAGGCCTGCGTCAAGAGCCAGATTCTGAACTATTTCAGAGATGAAAACGTCATCAAGGGGCTCAGCCTTGTACCAGCGCAGAAGAATCTTGTCACAGTATCTAATGCAGACGATGAGTACCAGTAGTGTAACAGCTGTAAATATGCCTGAAAGTATTATGAGGATTAGAAGTTTAGCCATTGGCTTCGAGGTTGGAGTTGAGATGATATAAACCTTGGGACAAGATGATTATGGACGAAAAATATCAAAACATAGTGTGGATACTGATTGTGCTTTCGCTGTTTTCAGGCGCTACAGTGCAGTACTCCGAGGGGTCAAACATCGTGGGAATTGTGCTTTTCCTCCTGAGTGTGGGAGCGCTTTCAAGGATAAAGCTCGCAGGCGGCAAAACCATGCGGCCGGGCCACCCCAGATTCTACCTAGTCATTGGGCTGGGGCTTATACTCTTGGATTTGGGCTACAACTATCTCGGCAAAGGACGGGGAGGAATCAACACACTGGACACGATGGTTCTACTCCTCGGCGCATCGCTTCTGGCATGGAGTTCGCCGCGTGAAGACCTTAAAAAGCTCGGCTCATTCGGAGCATATCTATCGGCAACATTCATCGTTCTCTATCTCACATTTTATATCGCGTTTAACAGTCAGCTCTACAAGTTCGACCACTACTTTGTGCTGCTTCCCTCGGCATACCTTGTGAAGGCGCTTGGCGTGCCCATTGAAATCTTGGGGACCGAGACCTTGCGACTCGGCGGAAGCGATCTCATTGTCAAGATCGGCGGCCCCTGCTCAGGGCTGTACTCAATGTTTCTTCTTATTGGAATCGTTCTCGGTTACAGCGCGACTGAGGGGATTTCCGATAAAAAACGGATTGCAGGGATTGCAGTAGTTGCCGCAGCCGCAGCCTACATTGGAAATCTGGTCCGCGTCTCGGTACTCTATATCGTGGGCAATTACTACGGGACCGATACCATGATGACGGTTCACGTCCACATAGGGTGGATAATCTTTGCAGTGACCTCGCTTCTAATACTTTTCACGCTTGAAAAGACGAGGGCAATGATTGCCAGTGATGCATAATTTTCACGGTGTTTTACTTGAGAGATAATGGTGATGTTTAAGTTCAACTTGAAAAGTGCCCTTGCCACGCTTCTAGTCATCGCCTTTGTTCTAGGCTCGGCGGCGGCAGTTGAATTCGAGCCAAAGCAGGTCTGGCAAGAGCAGATGAATTCCAGCGTGTCCGCGCTCGCGCTTTCATCGGACGGAAGATCGCTTGCAGTCGCCGGATTCGACGGCACGGTACTCGTCTTTAACAGCACAAATCAAGTTGAGCACAGATTCAGCCTCGACGGTCCTGTAAAAGCACTTTCCATATCATCGGGCTCAGCCAGGGTCCTGGCTTCCACAGTGTCAAAGATTGTGGTCTATGAAGAGGGTCTGCCTTTCTGGAGCCGTGACCCCGGCTTTGTTAAAGATGCGTCTCTTTCGGCAAACGGCAGAGGACTCGCCTACGGGGTCGGGCGCACAGTCACATATATTGACACAGTAATTGAAGACGAGAAAAAAGGTACACACCCATTTACAACCGGATCAACCGTTGAAAGCGTCTCAAGCTACGCTACAAGCAGCTATC
>QIDD01000218.1 GCA_003230355.1 Methanobacteriota archaeon | reverse complement strand
TCCAGTGGGCATGGGGTTGGGCTTGAAGTCCATGAGCCCCCCAGGATTTCAAAGGACTCCGAGGACGTGCTTAAGCAAGGTATGATCGTGTGCATCGAACCAGGGGTCTACATACCAGGCTGGGGCGGCGTGCGCATCGAAGACATTGTTCGCGTGGGAAAGAAGCCAAAGGTCTTGACGAGATTTCCGAAGTTAGCGTTCTAATGAAAGACATCTCAAATCTTCATTAGTCCTCAAAGATAAACAGCTCGTCAATCGTTGTCTGCAGTGTTTTAGCAATATCGTGAGCCAGCTTTAAAGAGGGATTGTATTTTCCCTTCTCCAATTTTTCACACCAAATTTTACAGTGAACCGTGTTTTGAAATATGGGTAAAAATAAGTAGGAATAAAATCAATAAAGTCGTTGTGTTTGATTGCGCGAGTAAAACTGAGAAATGCGAAAATTGCAACCATCACTTTCAACGGCTCCGACCCCAGGTTGAAGCGGTAGTAGTTACAAAAAGATTTCTCAAAGACGCCCCAACATTTGATATAAACACAGTACTTAACTGCGAAAATATATACTTTCAAAAGCTTCATAAATTTGAGGATAAAATTGGAGACGCCCATATCTTCAGAGCCCTGCAAAACCACCTGCATGCTGTCTACGCAATAGATGGAGGGAACCGCCTGATTTTTCTGCGGGCCTTTAATAATTTCACGAAATATAAGAGGTTCCTAGATAACAAGAAAGCAATTAAACATTTGATTGAGCAAAGCTAAAAAAACACATTTTCCCTGTTGTCGAAAAACGTTGATAAATCCCGACTTCCTTTGTTAAAGTGTTAAAAAGTTTTTCACAATCTTTTTTCCCTCTGCTGTGAGGATGGATTCAGGGTGGAACTGCACTCCGAATGTAGGGTGTGTTTTATGCCTGAGACCCATTATTGTTTCGCTGTCTTCGGTTCTAGCGGTTATTTCAAGCGTCTGTGGAAGTGTTGCCGCCTCTACTATAAGTGAGTGATACCTTGTTGCGATAAAGGGGTTTTTCACACACTGAAAGATGTCCTTTGCGCTGTGTTTTATCATCGATGTTTTACCGTGGAAGAGCGTGGGCGCTCTTATGATCTCGGCTCCGAATGTTGCGCCAATCGCCTGATGGCCGAGGCACACGCCGAGAATTGGGATTTTGCCCGAGTACCGCTTAATGACATCTATCGAGACGCCTGCCTCTTCAGGCCTGCCCGGCCCTGGGCTGATTATCAAGCGCCCTGGGTCCTCACATTCAATCATCTCAAGAGACACATTATTTCTCAAAACCTTGACGCCCACCCCTTGCTCGCCCACGTATTGGTAGAGGTTGTAGACGAAGGAGTCAAAATTATCGATTATAACAACCTCGGTCACAACACATACCTCCCAGCAAGCTCAAGCGCCTTGAGCATTCCCCGACCCTTGTTTTCTGTTTCCACATACTCCCGCAGGGGAACAGAGTCTGCAACGATCCCGGCCCCTGCCTGCACAAAGGCGCGGCCATCCTCCAGAACAATTGTACGAATAGTGATTGCAAAGTCCATGTCGCCAGTGAATGAGAAGTAGCCCACGCTGCCCGCGTATATGCCGCGCCGGGACCCTTCAAGCTCTTCGATTATCTCCATTGCCCGAACCTTTGGTGCGCCTGTAACCGTGCCCGCTGGAAAAGATGCTTCAAGCGCGTCAAATGAGTCGAGTCCAAGTTTCAGCTCACCCTCTACATTGGATATGATATGCTGCACATGAGAGTATTTTTCAACACCGAAAAACTCGGTCACCTCAACAGTGCCAAACCTTGCGACCCGGCCTACATCGTTTCGGCCAAGATCCACTAGCATCACATGTTCGGCGCGCTCTTTTTCATCGTTGAGCATCTCCCGTGACAAGGACTATGTCAGATCCCCGCGGCCGTGTTCCAGCGATAGGGCGCACAGTAACCTTTCGCCCATCCACTTTTACAAGTATCTCCGGGCTTGAGCCGATAATCCTAGTTTCACCGAACTCCAGCAGATACATGTAGGGCGAGGGATTCACCTCTTTCAGCGCCATGTAGACCAGGTAGGGGTCGAATCTGCCTTCAACCTCGAATCGCTGTGAAATCACGACCTGAAATATGTCACCAGCCTCGATGTACTCCTTCGCCCTGGTAACGGCTGATTCAAACTCTGCCTGTTCAAAGTTGCTTTTCACCGCCAGCGAATCCACGGACTTTGACAGCTCAGGCTCTTGTTTTACAGTTTTATTCAGAATAGATTCAAGGTGCCCGATCTTTTCTGCCGCCTGTTTGTACTCAGATTCAAGGTCTTTTTCAGAGTCTAGAACAAGGTTTGAGATCAAGAGTATCTCCTCTCTCCAATGGTCGAATGCAATGCAGTCTCTGGCCATCATGAACTCGGCGTCTGCATGGCCCAGCTCGTCAAAGGTTGTGTCTCCAATGTCTTCAAAGTACCGGACCATGTCATAGCTGAAATATCCTAAAAGGCCGCCGGAAAACTTTGGAAGATGCATGTTAGGAGTCTTATATTTTGACACAATCTCTGCAAGATATTTCAAAGGATTTTTCGACTTTCTGGAATCTCCGTTCACAGTGAGAGCGCCATCCTTTACAACCACAGTGTACGCGGGGTCAGAGCCGATGAAAGAATATCTTGCAACCTTTTCACCGAGCTCAGCCGATTCAAGCAGAAATGAATAACCGCCAGACTTTCGCATCCGGCTGTAGACGTCGGTTGGGGAGAGCATGGCTTTGTTTTCAACTACACGCACCAAAGGGATTACACAGGGATAGCCAACCTCCGCGGCTTTTTCCATTATCACTTTTAGCTCAGTTTTCATGCCTTCACCAGCTCCCGCACCTTGGACTCAATATCCAGTGATTTCATGATTGATGTGCCCACTAAAGCGGCGTCTGCATGTTTGAGTACTTTTTTCAGATCATCTGTGGTTTCAACCCCGGAGGCGCTGACGATAACGCCGTCGATGAGCGGAGCCATCTGCACTGTGCGGTCCAGATCGATGACAAGCGTGTCTTTATCGCGGTTGTTCACGGCATAGAGTGCTGCGCCGGCGGCTTGCGCGGTTTCAATGTCAGCTGGGCTGTGCACCTCGACTAGCGGCTCCATCCCGTAGCTTCTGGAATCTGTTATCATCTGTTTCAACTCCCCTTTTGTGAAGTAGCTTGTGATGAGCAGGATTGAGTCAGCGCCATAATAATAGGATTCAGCTATCTGTGTGGGGTGGAAGATGAAGTCTTTTCGCAGCACCGGAAGGGTAACTGCCTTTTTCACGGAGGGCAGGTTTTCCAGGTTTCCGCCGAAGAACTCCGGCTCGGTGAGAACTGAAATCGCGCAGGCCCCGCCCCGTTGCATCTCAAGCGCTAGCTCTTGCGGGCTTCCGAGTTCTCGGTTTTCACCTGCGGGCGAGCGATATTTCACCTCAGCAATAATGGGATTTACTCCGCTGTCCTGCGCTGTTTTAATTGATGTTATCATGCTTTTAGGCTTGCGAATTTTATCAACCTCAAGTTTAAAGGGTGCAAATCGCTTTTTACATTCTTCGAGTATTGTATTGAAGGTTATCAGGCGCTGATGTTTATTATTGTTCATTGATAGACAATATCCAACAATACAATATAAAGGTTACGGCGAAGGGGTGGTGTCGACTATGCGGTTGTTTTTTGTCGACCATCTTTTATTTTCCTTTATTAGACTGATTTGAAATAAATCATTATAAACCTTTAAATGCTTTGGGTTTTATCTTTATATCTGTATGAGTAGGGGAATTGGATATATTGTCTTGTTAATTATTGTAATGATTATTTTTGTCCAAATTTACAATCATCAACAAGCCCCTAAAGAAATGAATGTTATTAGACAAGATAAAGGAGTTATTGATAATTCCAATTCTACATATATCAATATCACTGTATGGATAGAAGTAAAAAATATTGGCGCAAAAGGAACAGTTACGTTTTCCTCTGCAATCTTTAATTACAATCAAATAGTAGACGAATCTCTTGAAGTCAGAGACATGGAAACCAATGAACATAGAACCTATACTTGGACTTGTATTCAACAAAAAAGACCTAGTTACGGTAATTATTGGTGTGGTCTTCCCTATGCGCAAGAGCAACTAACAGACTATGAATCACTTGAAATAATGTATCCTATAACGAATTTTTTAGATAGTTTATTTAATGTTCTTTCTCAATTGTAAAAACGGATAGAATATGATTGTTAGTGGTATTAACTCAACAAACAACGGCCTTCTGTAAACCCATGATAAAAAAGCAG
>QIDD01000217.1 GCA_003230355.1 Methanobacteriota archaeon | reverse complement strand
GGGAGAAAAATCCTCGGCCTCCCTGATAACACGATAGAAGAGGGCAACCAGGCTGACTTCATAGTGACAAAGCCAGTGAAATATGCAGTGGACCCGGTACTTGCCCTTGTGCACAGAATCGAGCCGAGCGCTATCAAAGAGGTTGTCTCGCCGCCCTACAATCGGTAGTTTTTAGAAGCTGTCTTCATCTCCTGGCATGGGAGGTTCAAGATCCTCGGAATCAGTCTCCACAGCAGGCGATGGCTCGCTGCTTTTGCCACGTCCTTTCAACCGGTCCATCCGCTCCTTGATTGCCATCGCTTTACCTGAGCTCACAAGGTTTGTTGTAATTGTGCTGAAAAGAACTGAGAAAAAGATCACCATGAAAACGATGTTCATAATAAGTGTGTCGCCAACAGCAAGAGCTGCAATCGGTGCCATGGCCGCTGATGCGATGCCCCTGGGCGCTGCGAGCTGCAGCAGTGTGAAGCCTTCAAATCCCGTTTCATCACGAACGCCTCGCGCAAGATAGTTTACGAAGATAGGCCTTACAACGAAGACGAGGAGTGCGAAGAGGAATTCAACCAAGAGGAGCAGCGGGTTGAGATCGAGAAGTATCTGGGCGCCGAGGAGTGTGAAAACCGATATGCGCAGCATGTCTGAAAACTCTGATTGAAATTCTTTCACACGGTCTTTATGGGGGAACCCGATGTTTCCGATGATGAAGCCCGCCACTGCAACGCCCAGCATCCCTGAGCCGCCCACTGTTTCAGATAGGCCGAATGTGAGAAGAGCGATGGATATGATGATTAGCGAGCTGTATTCCTTGAGCATCCGACTAATTATTTTGCTTATTCCAAGGCCGATTACAACGCCGGATCCAATGCCTGCAACAATCATCTGCCAGAACTGGGACAGGTAGAAAGTGGGTGCAACAATGGTTCCCGGAGATACCTTAAGCAGGTCGAGAAACAGGACAGGGATGAGCACGCTCAGCGGGCTGTTTAAAATCGACTCTACCTTCAAAATCGAGAGAACGTCGCCGTATTTTTTCAAGGGTTCTTCAAATGTGAAGACCACGCTTGCGTCTGTACCGCTGATGATTGCGCCGATAAGCAGTGCCGGAATCCAGGTCAGGCCGAATATGAGCTTTGCAGCGACTCCAAGCACGACCGTGTTGAGAAAGACGAGTAGAAAGGCGAGTGTCACTGATATGTCTGAAAACTTCTTCAGCTCCTCGAAGTTTAGGTTGAAAGCACCGGTGAACACGATGAGAATCAGCGCGAGTGTGCGCAGAAAATCCGGGACCACCGACATTTCTGCCACGTCGACAATTATGAAGTCAATGAACCTGGCAACAGCGGGGTGGCGCCAGATGGTGGGGCCGGTTACAAGCCCTAGGAGTAGAAATGTGTCTGGCACGCTCACTTTTTTCATGATATTTGCAACAAGCACGCCGAAACCGAGTAGAAAAGAGAAATAGGTGACAATGAGAACCATGTCGGCCATGCTCAACTCTTCACCTTATCATTTAATAAATTTTGTTGCAATTTTTGGGAAAATATTATATATCCATAGGCGTAAACAAAATCTGCTCCTTTTGGGGATATTACTATGAATGTAAAAGACATAATGACAGAAGAGGTTATCTGTGCCGAGGTCCCTGGTAGCTCAGACCAGGCGCTGAACCTGATCATCACACATAACGTAACTGGGCTTCCAGTGATAAAAAAAGGCACAAAAGAGCTTATGGGAATCATCAGCAAAACCGATTTTTCGAAGAACCCTTCCGAGGGGCAGCTCGCGCTTCTTATGACCAAAAGCGTGATAACCACGACCGCTGATACAGATGTGAAGGACGCGGTGAAAACACTGCTTGTGGCAGGCATAAAAAGGCTGCCTGTTGTGGACGGCGAAAACAACATCATGGGGATCGTCACATCAGAGGACCTGGTTTGGAAGGTGGTTTCAAAGCTGGATACCGATGAAAAAGTAACAAGCTATATGATGAAGTCCTTTACCGCTGTCTGGAAGGACACCCCTCTCAAGGTGGCCTCTGAGATCATGCGTCTCTCAGGCTCAAGGGCGCTTCTGGTTTTGGACTCGAACGCTAAGCTCTACGGTGTGCTCACCGATACCGACATGCTCAGGGTGGCGCAGCTTACAGAGTCTACGAAAAAATCTGAGATGAGCGGCGGAACCGAGGGTGACAGCTGGGGCTGGGACAGTAAAAACATAATCTACATCACAAAGAGAAAACTCGAAGTCCCGGATAAAACCGTGGGCGATGTGATTTCTGAAAATGTGATAACCGCAACAAAGGGCACAAAGGTCGCTGACTGCGCAAAAAAGATGTCCCAGGCGCGAATCGAGCTGGTCCCGGTAATCGACGCTGAGGGAAACATAGTCGGAATCGTTCGAGACGTTGACCTCCTGCGTGTGCTGAAATAGATTTTCAGGGTCGCATTTATTATATACCACCTAGTCTATTTTCGTTTCATGGAAGACATTTTTGAGCTTGCGAAGAGACGCGGGTTTTTCTGGCCTTCATTTGAAATTTATGGCGGTGCATCAGGATTCTATGACTACGGTCCGCTTGGCGCCGTGCTGAAAAACAGGGTTGAAAACCTGTGGCGCAGGTTCTTTGTAATCGGCGAAGGATACATGGAGATTTCCTCACCTAATCTCGGTGTTTCAGACGTCTTTGTCGCCTCCGGCCATGTGGGCCATTTTGCTGACCCCGTGGTATCATGCAGTGAGTGCGGCGAGTCATTTAGAGCTGATCATCTTTTGAAGGATCTGGGTGTTGAAACAGAGGGCGTGTCCTACGACGATCTTGAATCTGGGCTCGCGGATAAAGGCGTTGTCTGCCCTTCCTGCGGCGGCGAGCTTTCACAGATAAACACCTTTAATCTCATGTTCAAAACAGCGATTGGAGCAGGCGATCGGACCGGTTATCTTCGGCCTGAAACAGCGCAGAACATCTTTATCCTATTCAACCGGCTCTATGAGTTTTATCGTAAGAAGCTGCCTTTCGGCGTGGCGCAGCTTGGCAGGGCATATCGAAATGAGATATCGCCGCGGCAGGGGCTTCTCAGGCTGCGGGAGTTTAGTCAGGCAGAAATCGAGGTCTTTGTTGACCCCCGCGAAAAAGAGAGGCATCCCAGGTTTTCCGAGGTTGAGGAGGTCAAGTTGAACCTGGTTCCCGGCGAAGGACCTCGGGCAGAGATGGCAGCAGGGAATGCTGTGAAAAAGGGCATCATCGCCCATGAGTTTCTTGCCTATCACATAGTGCGAACCTATCAATTTCTTTTGGATGTTGGAATTCCAAAAGAATGGATTCGGTTCAGGCAGCACAAGAAGGCTGAGATGGCACATTATGCCTGCGACTGCTGGGATGCTGAGGTCCGAACAGAGCGCTACGGCTGGGTGGAGGTTGTGGGCATTGCTGATCGGACAGACTATGACCTGAGGTCGCATATCAAGCAAAGCGGGGTGGACCTGAGCGCCTTTGTAAGATTTGATTCTGCCCAAGTGGTTGAGAAGACAATTCTTGAGCCTGATATGAAAAAGCTCGGCCCAGTCTTTCGAAAAGATGCAGGATTGGTTGGCGAGCTTATCCAGTCGTCCGATCCCGCAAGCTTGAAAGGCGACGGCTCACTTGACATCACTTTTAACGGTGAATCGGTCAATGTAAAACCAGAGATGTTTGAGGTTAAATCCGTGGTTGAGCGAGTGGAAGGTGAGAAGATCGTTCCTCACGTGATCGAGCCCTCCTTCGGAATTGACCGCATCATTTACTGCATCCTTGAGTCAGCATACCGTGAGGAGGAGCGAAGCGGTGAAATGCGAACAGTTCTCAGCCTAAAACCCGCGGTTGCGCCCTACGATGCGGCTGTGTTCTCATTGGTGTCCA
>QIDD01000216.1 GCA_003230355.1 Methanobacteriota archaeon | reverse complement strand
GCAGACCTTTATCTTGATTCTAAGGATGTCTTTATCATCGGCGAGCACGGCGATTCCATGGTTCCAGTTCTGTCGGGTGTGAAAGATATTGACATGGATAAATATCTGAATCTTATTGAGGGTGTGCGCAAGGTTGCAGCAGACGTTATCAGGCTTAAAGGCGCAACATTTTACGCGCCGGCTGTTGCTATTGTTGAGGTTGTGGAGGCTATTGTTAAGGATAAGAAGCAGACCATGCCAATCTCGGTTTATCGCGATGAATATGATATCTGCATCAGTGATCTTGTGAGCGTGGGTTGTGACGGCATCAGGCGGTCTGATATCAGGCTGAGCAGTGATGAGAAGGAGAGGTTTTTAAAGTCTGTTAGGATAATTGAAAAGGAGATTAAGAAATTAAAGTAGTTAATAGGTGAATAGATATGATTAGACCGAAGATTTGGAAGAAATTTGAATTTAAAGAGGGAAAAGGATTTTCATTTAGAGAGCTTAAAAGCGCTGGTATCTCGCTTTCAGATGCTAAAAGGTTTGATCTAGCCGTGGATGCGTCGAGACGGTCAAGGTATGATGACAATGTTGTTGTTCTTGCTGATGTGAAGGCGAAGGCGCCGCCAAGACCTGCGAAGAAGGCGGTTGTGAAAAAGGTTCTGGAAAAGAAGCCGGTTGAAAAGAAGAAGGCAAAGAAGAAGGAGCCTGCAAAAAAACCAGTGAAAACGAAGCCAGCTGCCAAGAAAAAGGCACCGGAAAAAAAGCCTGCAAAGGTGGAGAAGAAGGAAGCGAAAAAGACTCCAGCAAAAAAGAAGCCCGCTCCCGCTAAAAAGGCTGCCCCAAAAAAAACCCCGGCTAAAAAGAAAGCCGCTTCAAAGAAAAAGAAGGCTTGATCCCGGATGGTCGAGGTCGAAAAAGCCCTTAGAAACTCTATAGGGCTGTACAGGAAAAACCCTGCCTTCGTCCTCCCTCATCTAATTGAGGCAGTTCTCACAATCCTGGTCTTCCTCTCAATGGCGGTGACGATTGCCATGGCCATTGGAGTCCATTTCACAGACGCGCTTTTAGAAGAAGATCCAGTGCTTTTCATAAGCCAGATGTTCTCGGCTGGGATGGGTCTGATTGCAATCATCATACTATCCCTTCTCTTTACATTCTTTCTCTTTGTGCTTATCAAGGCGGGAGCGCTTTCTGGCGTTGTGGGCATGGCTAAAAAGGGTTTTAAAGGTGAAAAAGCGAGCCTAGGCTCAGGCTTTGCGGCGACCAGAAAGTATACGGTTGACATCCTGCTATTCTGGATATTTATAGGACTCATCTACACAGCCTCCACGGTTCTCGTATTCACACCTGCAGTTGTTATCGCTGCCCTTGGTATGCCAGAGGGTCTTGCTCTTGGTGCAACCATTCTCATGCTACTTCTCACGTTCATCCTTGGAGCGGTTTTCTATGTGCTCATCATGTTTGCACCCCAGTTCATCGTAGTCAACGGCCTGGGCACACTTGCAGGAGTAAAAAAAAGCATCGCCTTTGTAAAGGGAAATCCCGGCGCTGTTCTCATCTATATCGCGGTCTCATTCATCTTCAGCTTCTTTGTCTTCGCAACCCTTGGCATACTTTCGCTTCTGCCCGATCTATTCAGGAATGCAAGCCCTTTTATCGCGGTTGCGCTTGACATCTTCTTTTTAATCCTGCGATTTGCCGCGGGAATTATCATCGCACCCTATTTTGAAATCGTTAAGACAGGAATGATTTCAGCAGAGCAAATCGAGTCAGTTGCAGAATAAAAACCGCATTTTTCATTGTAATATATGTCGGTTATTGAACTGCGTCATGAAACATTGTTCCAGTTAACTTTATATAAAATCCGATAAATATTGACAATAAATTTAGGGTAGAAAAAACATGACCATGCTTGAGAGTGAATTTAAGGTTAAAAAAGATAGCGGGATGCACGTTCTCCTAGTTGATGATGAACCTGATTTTCTAGACGTCATGAACAGGCTTTTAGACAAACACGGCTACATGGTTTCAGAGGCGTCAAGCGGAAGATCCGCCCTTAAGCTTGCGCGGAACAATCACCCTGACGCGATACTGCTTGACGTTATGATGGGTGATAAAAGCGGGTGGGACGTGTGCCGAGCCCTGAAATCAAACCCTGAAACAAAGGATATTCCAATCATCATGCTAACAGTTATGGCTGAGGATGAAAGCATAAAACGGAGCTTTAAATACGCAGACGCGGACTGGCATGTTACAAAGCCCTTTGACATTGACCTTTTATTCTTCATACTGCAGACAGCGTCACATAGGGATGACCAGCCTAAGCTTGAAAAAAAGATTGCCAGCCTCATCAAAAAGGATCGGAAAATGAAAAAAGTGCTTGAAATGATAAATCCAAAGCTCATCGACCACAACTACGACTTTCTGAAATCGAGTTCGAAAAAGTAAGGGGCATGCTTTTTATCCCCTATTCTCACCATATCTTTCAACCAACACAGGTTTATGAAGTAGAATTATTTTTGACAACGCCATAAAAAACTTT
>QIDD01000215.1 GCA_003230355.1 Methanobacteriota archaeon | reverse complement strand
CGTTTGAAGACCGCGGAAAACTCATCGTTCACCTTTTCAATAACGCTCATCGCTCTGTCCATGGCCTGCTGCTGCATAGCCCGAAGCTCGGTATAAACATTTGGAAAGGCAATCGGACCAAGCGCCATAGGGTCTTTTGGGTCAAGATACTGCTGAGGCTTAAATTTAGGAAGGAATTTTGAGACCTGCTCTTCATCAGGAACTTCCACAGGCTCAACTGTGTGGGTGAGAACAAAACCGTCCATACACACCATAACAGGGAGCTGCACCCCAGTGTCCTCAGCGATCCGGTAGGCCATAAGCGTTGTGTCAAGCGCCTCCTGATTCGTCTCAACATAAAGCTGTATCCAGCCCACGTCGCGGCTGGCAATGGAATCCTGCTGATCATTCCAGATGCTGATAGGCGCGGACAAAGCCCGATTTGCATTCACCATGACCACTGGAAGACGCATGCCGCTTGCTACAAAGAGCATCTCCCACATGAGTGCAAGCCCCTGGGAGGCTGTTGCTGTAAAGGTTCGCGCACCTGTTCCGCTGGCACCAATAGCTACGCTCATCGCCGAGTGCTCAGATTCAACCTTCACATATTCAGCGCGGATGTCTCCATCTGCAACCATCTTCGCCGTGTCCTCAACAATATGGGTTTGAGGCGTGATCGGATAAGCGGCAATCACATCAACATCTGCAAGACGCACAGCTTCTGCTACAGCCCGCGATCCATGCATAATATCCCAGCTCGCCATAATATTATTTCTCCTCTAAAATCATTTTAATCGCGGCGCTGGGACACTCGTTTGCACATATCCCGCAGCCCTTGCAAAAATCCAGATTCACGCTGTAGGTTCTGCGATTCCCGGAAACCTCGACAACAATGCTGCTATCAGGACAGAATATCCAGCAGGAACCGCATTCAATGCACTTGTCATTATCAATTACCGGCCGCTCACTTCTCCAGCTGCCGGTCTTCGTATTCACAGTGCTGCCCATATCACGGATAACACCGCCTGGCGAAAGCTTCATTTAACTTCACCAGCCTTTTCAAATGCAATCTCAACAGCCTTCAGATTCTTCTCCTGAAGCTTACCTGAAAACCGTTTTTCAACCGCTTTTTTCACACCGTCTATACTCACTTCACCGGTGATCCCTGAAAATATCCCAAGCATAACCGTGTTAACTATTGGCCGGCCTAAAACGTCAAGTGCGATCTTGGTCCCGTCAACAGTATAAAGGGTTGCATCAGAAGCAAGCTCTATTTCGTCGGCGTTCTTCGACGTATTGACAATAACAGTCCCGCCTTCCTTCAGGCCGCTGGACACATCAATAACATCAAGCAGCGTTGAATCCTGGACAACAACATAATCGGGCCGGGCTACCTGGTTTCTCCTGCGAACAGGTTTGTCATCCAGGCGGGCGAATGCTAGAACCGGTGCGCCGCGCCTCTCAACTCCAAAGGAGGGAAAGGCTTGACAAAACTTTTCATCATAAAAAGCAGACATTGCAAGCAGATCCGCAGCCGTCACCACGCCCTGCCCACCTCTACCGTGAAACCTAATCTCTATCATAACACATCGACTGACCTTCCTCATCGAAGATTCTTTATATATTTTTCTGGGAAAGGTGCTTGAAAAATCAGAGGGACGCGCTCAATACTGGAGTGAGATTCAAAGCCTTTATATTCATGCTTTGCATATTTTACACAATAAAAATGTGGTGCAAGGGATGAGTGAGGAGGAGTGGGGCCTTCAATTACTTTTTTATAACATGTTTCAGTATTTCGATGATGTGTCGGTGTCTGGAGGGCTGGTGTGACCGAGTATAGGGTGAGGATCCATGATTTGCCTGTGGAGGAGAGGCCGAGGGAGCGGTTGATTAAACACGGCGCGGGGAGCCTTTCTAATGCTGAGCTTCTTGCCATCATTTTGCGAACTGGCACAAAGAGTGATAATGTTATCAACCTTTCAAATCGGATTTTGAAGGATTATAGTTTGAGTCAGCTCTCCCGTGCTAGTGTTTCAGAATTGTCAAAGATTCATGGAATTAAAGCTGCTAAGGCGACTCAAATCGCTGCTTGTTTTGAGCTTGCGCGTCGGCTGGAATTGTATTCTGAGACTGTTAAGCCTAAGATCAAGTCGCCTGCGGATGCGCATAGGATTGTTGCTCCAACGCTTCGAAACCTCAAAAAGGAGACGTTTAAGGCCCTTTATCTTGACACGAAGAACCAGCTCATACGTGAGGAGACAGTCAGCATAGGCAGCCTTGATGCAAGCGTTGTTCATCCAAGGGAGGTCTTTAAAACAGCCATCCAGGAGAGCGCGGCAGCCATTATACTAGCGCATAACCATCCCAGCGGAGACCCGGAGCCGAGCAGGGAGGACATTGAACTGACAAGGCGACTCAGGGAGGGCGGAAGCCTAATCGGCATCGAGGTCCTGGATCACATCATAGTGGGAGATGGAAGATACACAAGCCTTAAAGATAGGGGAGAAGTAAAATAAGTACTTAGGTAGGAACAATGCCAAGAGAAGTTGATGTCTATCCG
>QIDD01000214.1 GCA_003230355.1 Methanobacteriota archaeon | reverse complement strand
CGCTTGACGGCGCGATCTTCACGATATTCGGTGTTTTTTGGCTGATCTCGTTTATCCGCTCCAAGTCGAAATCGTAGCCTGCTTCCTCTGCGATTGCTGGGATGTGCAGAACCGTGTTTGTGCTTCCGCCGATTGCCATGTCCACTACAAAGGCGTTTTCAAAGGCAGCTTCATTCATCACCTTGCGGGCGGTGACACCTTTTTTTATAAGCTCCATTATCCTGCGTCCGCTCTCAGTTGCAAGTCTACGTTTTTTCTCGTGGACTGCATGGGCTGTTGCGCAGCCGGGAAGACTCATTCCAAGGGCTTCTGTAACACAGGCCATGCTGTTTGCAGTGTAGAGCCCTGCGCATGAGCCGGGTCCGGGACAGCATTTTCGAACAATGCTTTCATACTCATCCACTGTTATCTTGCCCTTTGCTAGTTGTCCATCGGCTGCGAAGGCGTGGTGGATGTCGACGCACTGATTATTGTGCTGGCCCGGAAGCATTGGCCCTGCGGTTACAAATATACTGGGCATGTCGAGTCTGGCCGCGGCCATGAGAAGACCTGGCACGTTTTTGTCGCAGGCGGCGAGAAAGACGATTCCCTCGAAGATGCCGTGGGCGCGGACCATGTCTTCAACTGTGTCCGCGATTAGCTCACGCGATGGCAGGCTGTATTTCATGCCCTCATGTCCCATTGCGATTCCGTCGCACACGCCGATTACCGGAAATTCCAGCGGGACGCCTCCTGCCTCGCGAACACCGTTTTTCGCGGCTTCGGCCAGCTCGTTTAGGTGGATGTGACCTGGAACGATTTCGTTAAAGGAGTTGACCACTGCGATTAGGGGTTTATTTATCTCTTCCGAATCGAGGCCCACACCGTAGAGCAGTGCTTTAGCAGCTGGGAGTTTTTTAACGTCCATGGGTTTCATTGTTCAAAATCTATTTGTACCTGTTAATCTAATTAACTACTACTATGGAAGGTAATCTGAAGAAAATCACCCTGGAAATACCTGCAGGGGAGCTGGAAAAAATCGGTTTAAACTACCTTGATTTCGCAGAAAGCAGGGATCAGAGTATTGTTGTAATAGACGGCCTCAAGATATCAAGCGAAACCTGCGTCAACATCTGGCAGGTTCCGAAGGACGCCATCTTAAACCGCGAGAGGCTGGGTATAACTGAGCTTTCAAAGATAAAAACCACCGATGGGAAAACAACATTTCTCGTGAAAAAAGAGCCCACAAAACTCACTCTCATGCTTGAAAAACACAGCCTCTACTATGAATTCCCGATACAAATCACCCACTGCCTGGCAAAAGTGGCTGTTACCGGGATTTCAGCAGACATTACAAAATTTCTGCAGGAACTGGACGAGCTGGGCGTGAAATACAGGGTGACTCTTGCCGCGGACTACATCACTCAAAGCGACATCATCTCAAATCTCACCGCCCGGCAAAAAGAATCGCTGAATCTTGCGCTAAAAGACGGCTATTTCAAAACCCCGCGGGAGACGAACGCACACATACTAGCAGATAAAATGGGGATTAAACACACAACCTTTCTGCAGCACCTCCGCCGGGCGCAGGAAAAAATCCTCAAAATGGTGATAGACGATGCTAGCTGACACGCCTGATATCGTCCGATATATTTATGCAAACTATAGTGGCGCGGAGAAGATTGTTGAAATCGGCATTGGATCCGAGGACTCAGTCTACAGAACGCTGAAGAGGGAGATGGATGCGGAGATTTTGGCGGTGGACATTCAGCCGAGTGGTGAATCAATATTCGATGACATCTTTGAACCAGATTTAAATCAATATCAGGGCGCAAGTCTAATCTACTCGATCCGGCCGAATCCTGAGCTAATATCCGCTCTAAGAAAGATAGCTCAAGCAGTGGGTGCAAACCTGCTTATCAGACCTCTGAGTACAGATAGTTTTCACAAACCAGAATCGATGAAACTTGTGAACTTTGGAAAAGCAGTTTTGTGGGTTGAAGTGCGGTGATGACATGGGTGTTTTGATTGGTCGATGCAGGGATTCCGAGTTTCAAGTTGTTTATGAGATTATCAATGATGCGGCTCAGGCTTATGAGGGTTTTATTCCTTCTGATCGGTGGAAGACGCCTTACATGTCTCGTGAGGAGCTCAGGATGGAGCTGGATGAGGGCGTGGTTTTCTATGGATACCGGTGGGATGGTGAGTTGGTGGGTGTGATGGGGATTCAAGACCTTGGGGGTGTCACCCTCATCAGGCATGCATATGTCCGAAAGGAGCGGCAGCGCAGGGGTGTTGGTGGAAGGCTGCTTTCTGCTCTGAGGGAGAAGACGGTTCATCCGATCTTGATTGGGACCTGGGAGGATGCAGTTTGGGCCGTCAGATTCTATGAGAAACACGGTTTTAAATTGGTCTCATCTGTTGAGAAGGATCGTTTGCTTCGAAGATACTGGAACATATCTGAGCGCCAAGTCGAAACATCGGCGGTGCTTGCAGATCATAAGTGGTTTGAGGTTCAAAAACCAAAGAAGAGCGGGGGAAATTGAAAAAGAAGAAGGAGAAAA
>QIDD01000213.1 GCA_003230355.1 Methanobacteriota archaeon | reverse complement strand
TCCCGCGAGTGCGCCCGATGTGTGATTTCAATCCTCTCGCCGCCGCCTGCAAAGAGCACTGTGTGATCGCCGATAATGTCCCCTGCCCGCACAGCGTGAAAACCTATCTCCCGACTTGACCGCGCGCCGATAACACCTTTACCCCGTCCGAAGACACCGTCGTCATCAAGGCTTCGTCCAACCGCCTCGGCTACAAGCTCGCCTGCTCGAAGCGCAGTCCCAGAGGGTGAGTCTTTTTTACCCCTGTGATGTGCCTCGATAATCTCAATATCATAATCACGTCCAATAGCCTTTGCCGCGTCGCGAACAAGCTTGAAAAACAGGTTGACACCTGTGGCCATGTTCGGCGAGATCACCGCTGAGACCTTGTTTTCTTTAAGCAAGTCTTCGATTCTTTCAAGCTCCTCTTTTTCAAAGCCTGTTGTACCGATTACAAGCGAAACACCCGCACTGGAAGCAGCCTCAATATTTCCAAGGGCAGCCTCTCGATGTGTAAAGTCCACAAGCACATCTGCACCACTCGCATCCAAAGCCTGCACAAGGTTTTCAGGTGATGTTACCTGAACCCCGGTTTTTCCAACGCCGCAGACCTCACCAATATCAGATCCAACGTTGTTTACGTCAACAGCCAAGACCAGCTCCATATCATCCTGCGCTGAAATCGCCTGCACGATTCCCCGGCCCATCCGGCCGCACGCTCCTGCCACACCAACTCGAACAGTCATTCCAATAAGATTCATTGCCAGATAGATAAATCTTACCCAATATATTTCATCGCATCTTTCCGCCAAGCCCGCTCAGAACACGCTTGATAAAGTCTGCATCTCCAGATTCCAGAGTTTCAAAACGCAGCGTAATACTTTTACAGCCCACAGGAATCTGATCCCCCCGGAAGACATCCACAACCCTGCCTGAAACTATAGTGCCCCTTGAGTTAGAGATGAATTCTGCGAGAAAATCCTCATCCACATCCACTGGGAAAACATAGGAAAAATCCATTTGCCGCACACCTAAATGCCCCTTTTTCCAGCCTAAGCGCGTCTCATCGTCAAGAAGCTCGATGTTGGAAAGCTTGAGCCGTGTCTTTTTCCCCTGGCATTCCAGGACTACAATTTCAGGGTCAACAGAAACAACCCTGCCAAGATGCACAGCGCCAGAGTAAATATGCCTAAGCGCCACCTCACACCCCACAGACTCTTTAAGCCTTTTCAACTCCTGCGTCAACGCTGAGATGGCCTTGTCACTTTTGCCCATGCTGCTGTCAACATCCTTGAAAATCCGGGCCGACTCGGTCATGGTCTTTACAAAACCACCTGCGTCTTTACAAGCAACAATTGATTTCAGCGCTTCAGCCTCCCTGATAAAGGTTTCATGAACCTCTGAGACAAAGGGATTGTGGATCTGTATCTGCGCGTAGAGCCGGGGGTTCTGGCCCACGATGCGGGCGATAAAATCAAGCATAAGCTCGTAGACTGGTGATGCAAACCTGCGGCTCTCCTCAACATCCTGGCCGAGCCTTCGAATCGTTGAAGCCGTTGTAATATAGGCAAAATGGGTGAGCCCCTGCACAACAGCCATCACTTTGTCGTGTTCTTCAGGCGTTGAAATGAAGAGGCGCGCCCTATGCTCTTTGAAAAAACCCTTTAGAAAATCTGTCCACCGCCCGCCTCGGACAGGCGTGAAAATTATGATCTGACCCTCCAGCCCTGTGACGCGGGGGCCGAACATGGGATGGGCGCCCAAGACTTCCACACCCTCCGGGGCGTGCTCGGTCATAGCCTGCACAGGCTCAACCTTTACAGATGTGAAATCCATGAGCAGACCGCCCGGGCGGATGTGAGGCGCAACCTCCTCTATCACTTCAACAGTGCTTTCAATGGGTACGCATACAATTGTGATGTCAGCGTCCTTTGCCGCTTTTACATTGTCATTCGAAAACTCCACACCAATGGATTGAGCTGCGCGCTCGCCTTTCACAACGCTTCGCCCTGTGACAACTACCCTGCACCCACTTTCTTTGAAGACTTTTGCAAAGAGCCTTCCAAACTCTCCCGTACCGCCTATTATGGCTATCCTGGGCATCTCATCAGAATTTTTCATAGCTTCTCTGAAAAGATTTATATCCCCAGCCATTTAAGTTTTGCCTGCATGAAAAACATTGTTCTCACAGGTTTTATGGGTGCTGGCAAGAGTGTGGTGGGGCGAAAGCTTGCAGAACGCCTCGGCCTCGGTGTTGTCGATACCGATGATGTAATCGAGGAAGAATCAGGTATGGAGATATCGGAAATCTTCAGCCGCTTCGGCGAGACCCGCTTCCGCGAGCTTGAATCCGAGGCTGTGCAAAAGGTCGCAAGTCTCGAAAATTCTGTAATCGTCACCGGAGGAGGAGTTGTGCTGAACAAGAAAAACATAGTAAACCTCAGAAAGAATGGAGTAATCGTCTACCTGCATGCAAGCCCTGAGGCCATCTACCAGAGGGTTAAAGACGAAACCCATAGACCGCTTCTGCAGGTTGACAACCCACTCGGCAGGATAAAAGAGCTCTTAGACTTTCGGGC
>QIDD01000212.1 GCA_003230355.1 Methanobacteriota archaeon | reverse complement strand
ACGGTTTCAGAGAATCTGTCACCCAGCTTATTTTGTGGCGATGGTTCGGTTATTGCGCAGATCGTGCGTTGCGACTGGTATAGTCATTTTAATCTGCTCCTTTTTATCGCTCCTCTAGGGCTTATCTTGATTTTGAATCGCTTCAAACAGAAGAAGGACTTTGATTCGCTTTTTGTTCTGGTTTTTGCTTTAAGCGGGATTTTGGGGATGCGATCTGATATTAGGCTTGGATTTGTTTTGACACCCTCTTTTGCCATGCTTGCAGCATATTTCATTGTTTACTTCAGCTCGCAGATCCAGGCAAAGGAAGATGCTGCAATGGGGGTTCTTGCAACTTCAAAAAAGCAGAAAAAGCGCTACAAAGCTGAATCAGATCTGAGCACGATTAAACTTACTAAGATTGCCATTGTAGTAATACTCTTCGGTGTTGTAGCGTCACCGACGGTTGCAAGCTTTGCCATGCTTAACGGACGAAGCGTTGACGTGCCCCAGCCCTGGTATGAAGCCATGATTTGGATAAGTGAAAACACGCCTGAAGATTCGGTCATCGTATCTTGGTGGGACTACGGCTATTGGGAGCAGGCCCTTGCGAAGAGACGCACCGTTGTGGACGGCGGAAACACCGGCCCGCTCGTATATGATACAGAGTATACAGAAGGATTGGAATACCGTGGAAGCACTGAGCATCGGGATGTTGACATGGCGCGCATGTTCACATCACCAGAGGATGAGGCGCTCAAATATCTCAGGCCATATGTAGACTATGAAAATGTACCGACCTATGTTATCGTCAGCTTTGAAGAGTTCGGAAAGAGCGGGGCAATAAACCATATCTCACAGGGCGGCAACCTATTTATCTTCCCAGAGCGCTTCGATAAGACAAACAACCCAGAGGCTGACAGCAAAAACATAATGGACTTTATAACAACAAATGGTATCGAAGCCTACACAATACTTAATTACGGCGGGTACTGGCAGATGTGGTTTACAGGATTCGATCCCAACAAAGGCCCGGATCCTGAGATGAAAAACAAACTCCTCGCAAAACTACTACCCTTCGAAAACACGGGATATGGACAGGGACTAAAGCACTTTGAGCTTGTCTACAATGACAAATGGAACTATGTATTTATCTATAGGGTTGTTTAAACAGGAAACAATCATTTCGCCTTAAACCCTGTGAAGACTTCAACATATCTATCAATAACTCTTTGCCAATCATAGTTTTGAATTACGTCTTTTCTTGCATTCTTTCCAAGATCATTTCTTAATTTCTGATCAGACATCAGACGCTTAATAGCTGCTCTCAATTCTTCGGAATCCTCCTTTTTTACGACCAGCCCTGTCTTTTTGTCCCATACTGGTAAACCGATATCGGTTACAACACAGGCTTTACCTGCGGCCATGGCCTCTAGTAGCGCGGTTGGAAGGCCTTCAGAAAGGCTTGGAAGCACAAAAATGTCTGTGGCTGCAAGTATGTCTGGAACGTCGGTTCTCTGCCCAGTGAAGACAATTCTATTGGGTCTTGATTTTGATGCCTGATCGATAAGTTCTTCCCGCTGCGGTCCATCACCAACAATCAGCAGTTTAAAATCTTCTTGGATCCTGTTTGCCGCTTCAATCAAGTATTTCAGACCTTTGACCGCGATCAACCTCCCGATAAAAGTAATGACAACATTATCTCCAATATCAAACTTTTCTCGAATCTTCTGTCCATCACCTGAGGCAAATCTTGTGCTATCCATTCCAGGGGGAATTATCTTGTATCCATCGGGAAGAAAACCCAATTTTTTCCTGAACCCCTCTTTTTCTTCTTCTGATAAAAAAATGACGCAATCCGCACTGGAATATGCAAATCTCTCCAGCATCGCGAATAATCTTTTAATCCCTCTGTTATATTGAGGCTGTTTAAGGGCCAGTCCATGGGTGGTGGCAATTATTGGTGTCCTCTTGATCATTGAGAGAATAACGCCAAAGAATGTCGAGATAGGTCCGTGGGCATGGATAATTTCAAAATCTAACCTTAACGCCTTAAGGAAGGCCATGAAATTAAAGCTGATATTTCTAAAGAAAAAGCCCTTGACCCAGGGCACCCTAAAAATCTCGATATTCCGATTTTTTTCGTGGGCCGATGTTGTTGAAAATCTTCGGGTTATAATTAAAATCTCGATTTTTTTAATCTTTGAGAGACTGTTGACAAGGCCTTGAACATAGGCTTCTATCCCTCCAGATGGCAAAGGATCATCTGTATTTGTCCCGATAGGATATTCCTTTGAGCCCAGGGTTAAGAGCTTCATTATAAAAGCACCATTTTGTAGATGTCTTGCGTTTTTTCACAAATAATCTCCCAGTCAAAGTCTTTAATAAAGTTCAGACAGTTTTTACCTAATTTTTTCAGTTCTTCCTCATTCTCAATTAAACCTATAATCTTTTTAGAGGTCTCGACGTCATCAAAGGGATCAACAAGAATGCCGTTGTATCCGTCGATCACTATGTCCAGTATTCCTTGCACATTACTTGCGATTACTGGAGTTGCACAGGCCATTGACTCCAAAAAGACATTTCCTAGCCCCTC
>QIDD01000211.1 GCA_003230355.1 Methanobacteriota archaeon | reverse complement strand
CGGCTCCGGCTGTAAGAAGCAGGAAAACCTGCCCTGCCATCAGGTACTTAACGCTCACATCAAGGCCCTGCCATTTGGCACCCCTGATAGTCTGGCCCATGTTAACGAGGAAAAGCAGTGTCGAGCCAACCAGAAGAGCTGCGAAAACAGCCATGAGCGGCTCATTGGTGAGCATAAGGGCTGCAAAGAAGCCTGCAACACCGGCAGTGAAGGCCCAGAAGGTTATCCCGGCCAGCCTCTCACTCCAGAGCTTTCGGAGGCTGAGCATAGGAAACATCTGATACTCAGCCCCGAAGATCGTCATGGTTATAAAGCCAAGTGTGCCGAGGTGTGCGTGGGCTGTTCTCGTGTAGAGAAATCCTGAGAAGAACCGGGGAAACGCTGCGTTGAGAACCCCCAGTGTTATGCCTGCCAGATAAAATATGATGGCTGCTTTAAAGAAAGGAATGGTCACAGGCTTGATCTTTGAGCGGCTGGATGCCATGGTCTTGAAGATAATGTAGGCGAACAATAGTGATGCCAGGATTACGACAAGGCCGAAGAGTATGATGAAACCTTTTCTAAGCACCCCACCTGTAAACAGGAGGGTGATGAAGAGGCCGAGGATCCCAATGTTCATAAGAAGGAATTGTTTATACTCAAGCCCCTCACCATAGGTCTTCGAGCCGGTGAGGGTGGGAACTATCTGGTACATGCTGCCCATGATGATGAGCGTGATAAAGCCTAGGACACCGGCGTGAATATGCGCAACTTTGACTCCTAAAGGCCCGAACACGGCATAACCTTTGCCTGTTATCATGAGCGCGCCAAGCAGGATCGTGACAAGGAGATAGAGGAGGCCTGCTTTGAAGAATTTCAAGGCAGTGCCTCCAGGGTCTGTTGATGGCATCATCCTTTGTTGAGCCTGTCTAAGAGCATCTGCAGGTCCACACCCTTGCTCTGGGCTGATTCTTCAAGTGTCAGGTTCCCGCCGCAGCAGTTGCATATCCCATAGCTCATCAAGAGATGGGTGCTCTGTGGGTTCACGCGAAGCACTTCGGCCACGGTCATTTCCTTTCTAATCATCTATGTTTTTCCTCCTTTTAGCTCGTTGTATTTTTCCTCGCCGATGCATTCTTTAGCGTGTTTGCACCAGTCGATGCAGCTCGGGTCGGCTGAGCGAAGCACGATCCCGCCGCAGTTCTCGCATAAAACTGAGTTTTCATCTGTGAATATTTCATTCTCAGTGCCGCAGCTTTTGCATGGCACAAGCTCGATTGTGGGACTCTTTATCCCTGCTGAGCCGGGACAGGAAATCCCGGACGAGCCTATATCCGTCTTATCACTCATATTGTTTGATGGTCTCCTCTCAATCTTGGCAGAGCTCTTCGTTTATCTTGTCAGCCATTACATGTCCCTTGACGGTCACCTTGACCTTCTTCACACCTTCAACAGACTCCACCCCGCCTTTAATGGCTTGGGCGAGCTGAATCCCGATTGGGCAGTAGGGGCTGGAAGGCTCAAAATTTAGGGTTACCTCTCCATCGGTGACCTCGATATCCGAGATCAGATTCATATCGTACATGCTCTCCCCGGTGTGCGGGTCAATTATGGTCTTGAGCTTCTCGATAACCGCTTCCTCGCTAACCATTCTCACATCATCTCCTTCTCTATCCGTGTATCAGCATGGGCAGACATCGCACACAGACCCATTTCTCCTCATCATTGACCTCGCATCGGATTAGCGCAGCGTCTGTGCTCTTGTTTTTACAGTTAAAGCATTCGTTTTCAGTCATATCCTTCACCTACTTATATCTTGGAACATGATAGTATATCATAGTTATCCCGAACATGTTCGTAAATATTTAGGATGTTAACGGCACCACATGATATATGCTTGAAGCAGTGATATCTGTGAGAATACCTGATTTCGTGGGTGACATCTCAAAGCGCCACGATGCCATGATCAAAATCCTTGGCTGCGTTCCCTTCTCAAAGACCGGTGCTAAAAGCCTGCTTGAAATCCGCGCAAAAGAGGAGAAAATCCCAGGCGTGATGCGGGACTTCAAAGCAAGCCACGGATTCATCGATGTGGACCTTGCGCAGACCGGGAAGGACAAGATGCTCGCCACAGTTTCAACAACGAAATGCGCTATCTGCTCGACCATGGCAGGCTCAGGATGCTTTCTAGTCTCGGCAACAGCCAAAAACGACCAGCTTCACTGGACTGTGCTTGCCAGCAAAAACGACCAGATAAAAGCCCTGATCGCGCGCATGAAAGACAACGGCATGAACGCAACCCTCCAGAGCATAAGCGACATCAGCTCAAGAGAAGAACTCACAAAAAGGCAGGAGGACATATTGAAAATCGCATTGGAAAAAGGATACTTCGATTATCCCAAGCGAACGTCCATTAGAGAACTCGCAAGAGTCTTCGGAATTTCCATCTCAACGCTCAGCGAAATCCTTAGATCTGGGCAGAAAAAGGTGATGGCCAGCTACTTTGGCGAGAAAAAATGAAGTTATACATTGTTTCTATATTCTTTTACTTCTGATATTATTGATTTAATGGTGTCAAAGTTTTCTTCAACTTTTTCAATCGTGTCAATCATACCAATCTTAAGCTTCTCCTTAGTAA
>QIDD01000210.1 GCA_003230355.1 Methanobacteriota archaeon | reverse complement strand
CATATCTTTTTTTTATGTCGAAAACGTAGGCTGCCGCAACGCCTGTCCAAGCGCCTGTCACTGGGAGCGGGATTGCGACAAAGGTCACAAGCCCGAGGGCGCCGTATCTGTCGATTCGCTCACTGTGTTTTCTGCGGGTCCGATGAAAAAGACTTTCAAAAAACCGGTCGAAAACGCGGATAACACGCAGCCTCTGCTCGATTGGACCGAGGAAATGGAGGAGAAATACAACGGGCACAAGGTTTCCCAAAACACCGAGCAGATAAGCTTCATAAGGACTCATACCATACTCGGCGATTGCCAGTGGAATCGCGCCGCGAAGCTCAGAAAAGGGCAGCATCGCCACAATAAACACAAGCAGCCTTGAAGGAAGATCGAACATAATCCTGTAGAGTTAAACCGTCTTTCTTTTGAACCTTTCTATTCACAGGCAAAAGGCGTGAATTCGACCAGATTATGTTAAATACTAGAGCCTTATTTGCTATTAATTATTATGGACGCAGCACTCGTTGGATGCGGATTTATAGGGTCGCTTATCGCAAAGCATATCTCAACAGGTGAAATCCCGCTTAGGCTTAGATACGCCCTTGACCGTAATCCTGAGAAGGTTGAACGTGTGCAGGCATTGTTTGATAAGCCGCCTGCCGCCGCTGAAAGTATAGACGAAATCGCGGAGTCTGATGTGAAGCTTGTAATCGAAGCAGCGTCGATTGAAGCGGTGCACAGCTTTGCAAAACCAATTCTAAGCACAGGTAAAGACATGATGATTATGAGTGTAGGCGCCTTTGCAACACCCGGCGTGTACAAGACTGTTGAAGAGATATGTCTGCGAAGCGGGGCACATGTCTATCTCCCCTCCGGCGCGATTGGTGGTTTGGACGCGGTGTCAGCAGCCTCGGTCGGCAGACTTGAACTTGTTGAGATGCGCACGATAAAAAATCCACGCAGCCTTGAAGGCGCGCCCTATATTGAAGATAATAAAATCAATCTCGAAGGTTTGAAAAAGGCGCGGGAGATTTTTTCAGGAACAGCGACCGAGGCGATTGCCGGATTTCCTGCGAATGTAAATGTTGCGGCCACGCTTGGCCTTGCCGGAATCGGTGTTTTGGAGACTAGGGTGAAGATTATCGCAGACCCAGGGGTTGAGCGTAACATCCACGAGATCAGGGCGAAAGGTGACTTCGGAGAGCTCACATTTCGAACTGAAAACCTGCCTGCGCCTGACAACCCCCGTACCAGTCTTCTTGCCGCGCTTTCAGCTGTGGCAATGCTTAAAAAGATCACCAGCCCCATAAAAATCGGATAGTCCTCAGAAAATTGTGTGCATAACGAGAATTATCCCTGTTAGATTATAAGGCAAAAAGATTATTAAACCGTGGATATGAGCAGTTGG
The DNA here is from genome assembly GCA_003230355.1 of Methanobacteriota archaeon. GTDB lineage: Archaea > Hydrothermarchaeota > Hydrothermarchaeia > Hydrothermarchaeales > SZUA-236 > SZUA-236. Next base: position 1,290 of record QIDD01000210.1, on the reverse strand, counting down.
GGACGCGTTTATGGATGAAAAAGAACTCATAGAGCTGAAGAAGGACACGATAATCCTTGCACATAATTATCAGACACCCGATATTCAGGCGATTGCGGATTTTGTGGGTGACAGCCTGCAGCTCTGCCAGCAGGCCGCCCGTGTTGACAAGCCCTATATCCTGTTCTGCGGCGTTGATTTCATGGCTGAATCAGCCGTTATGCTGAACCCGGATAAGACTGTGCTCATGCCTGATCTCGGTTCGAAATGTCCTATGGCTGCGATGCTTCCGGCTGAGCGTGTGCGAGAAGAAAAAGCAATGCATCCTGATGCCGCGGTTGTTCTTTATATCAACACATGGGTTGAGGCGCGGGCCGAGAGTGATGTGACATGCACATCGGCAAACGCTGTGAAGATTGTAAAAGCTCTCCCCCAACGGAAAATATTGTTCGGACCTGACGCAAACCTTGCCTGGCATGTGCAAAAGAATCTGCCAAAAAAAGAAGTCGTCCCCATACCCTATAAGGGTCACTGCCGGGTGCATGTGCGATTCAAAAAAGACGATCTCCTCAGCCTGATTGCAGAGCACCCCGACGCCGAGGTTCTCATTCATCCTGAGTGCAGGCCGGAGGTGCAGGAGATAGCTGATCTTATTTTGAGCACAGGCGGAATGGAGCGCCACGTGAGGCAGTCAAAGGCCCGCAAATTCATCATCGGAACTGAAACCGGGCTCATCTACAAACTAAAACAGCAAAACCCAGGTAAAGAGTTCATCCCCGCACTCTCATCCGCGGTGTGTGTGAACATGAAAAAACACACAATCGACAAAGTTCTAACTGAGCTGCGTGAGAAGAAAAACGTGGTCAAAGTGGACCCGGCCCTTGCAAGGCGAGCGAGAAAATCACTTGAAAGGATGCTGGAGCTGAGCTGAACTCTTTTTCAGAATGTTTTTACAGCCCAAAGCGCACCGATTATCTGAAAGAAAAGTATTGAGCCAGAAAGTATTTTCAGATCTCTGTTCCCGCTTCTTAAAAATAAGAGAAAGACAGCAGTGAGAAGGGCAAGTGTCGTGCGGATAACGATGCTGTGATATGACATGTTGAGGCTTAGAACATAGAAGTCTCGCATGCCTGTGCCGGCGATGAAGTTCCAGCCCAGAAAGACCACTGAAAAGAGGGCGCCTGCTATGTATCTGGTCTCAAGCTCGCGTGTGATGGATTGAATCAAAAGGACGATTGCAAGAGCAAAGGAAAGCCCCCATGTCTGGTCCATGAAATTCGGGCTCACCAGATAGGCATAGAGCCCGGCGGT
>QIDD01000209.1 GCA_003230355.1 Methanobacteriota archaeon | reverse complement strand
ACTCCAAAGTGTGGTTGACCAGCCCCCGCCCCCTTGATTCTCCAATTGAAGCGAGAGTGTACCAAAGTCAGTCCCATACATATGGCGGTAGAACTCTATCTTAGCGTTTGTGTTTGTATCAAAATCAATTGACGGCCCCAGAAGAAGCGATGTTTCGCCAGCGACTGATGGGCAGGATGTCCCTCCAGTTGAGCCTTCACGATAAAGATACCACGTGGTAGAGGCTGCGCCGCTGCTTGGGCCGGTTCCGGCTGACGGTGTGCCGCCGCTGTCCCTCCACCAACAATCATTATCATCGCCAGTAGTATTTACCCAAGTAGAACCAGATTCAAAATTCTCAAAGCTGAGAGTAGTATAATACGCGCTCACCACGGGTGCAAGTGTTAATGTTAATATGACTGTTATTAAGATCAATAAAACTATATTTTTTGCTGGATGTGAGCCCTTACCCACGGTAACACCCCTGCTTTTCTGCTGTAACCCTACGAGTGTCCGAAAGCAAAGCGGTTAAGTATTGTAACTTCAAGTTTACACCCACCATTTTTGATGTAATGTTATTATTCAATATATAAGACTTGCGGTTTCTGCCTGCAATGAAACTGGAGAAATCTGTCAAAGCATAATTGAACCCACCCATATACGGCAACCCTACATTCAAACCCAATAAACTTACATTCCTTTCTCTCATCGTTTCACAGGCTTACTAGTACTATATAGTTACTATACTCTACATAATTGCACACAATTACACTTATAGCTACAGTCCACATATTTGGGCGATTTACGGTACATATATGGTTTTGCTCAATTTTTCTTGAATAAAGTAGGGAATTATAGTCATTCCAAGATAGATTGAATAGATGAGTTATGTGCTCAAAGGTTGTTGAATTGACTATATTTTATCTTTTTCTGCCTGCCCGATTCACCTCTTTACATTCAAAATCTTAAAAACACATACCCTCGCAGGTAAATCAGAAGTAGAGAAGGCTGCTTGATAAAAGTTTAAAAGGGGAGTAACAGGAAAAGAGTGTGTATGGAAAAAAATAGGCAGTGGATACTACTGGGGCTGACAGTTGCACTTCTCGCGCTTTTTAACCCTGCCATAGCCGCAAATGAATGGGTTGAAAAAGGGGCTGTAGTCTCTGGGGGCGGCCCCGCGCTTATACAGGATGAAGAGGGGATTTATTGGATGGCCTATGACAACATGGTTGAAAACAACAGAGACATCTACTTAATCCATTCCACTGATCTGAAAAGCTGGTCTGAACCAATCAGGATTACTAAGCACGTTGAAACAGATTTCCATCCAAGCCTTGTTCATGCAGGAAACGGAAGGTTTTATCTGGCATTCACCTCTCAGCGGAGCGGGAATTACGATATATATCTTGCAGAATCAGATGATGGGGCGCTCTGGAGTGAACCTATTAGGATGACCGAGGCCGAGGGAAGCGATTGGTATTCTTTTATAACGATTGATTCAAAGGGCAGGTTGATCCTTTCCTACACATCCTCAAGAGAGGTAGACCCTGGGGCATATATCAGAACTTCTGATGACGGCGAGAGATGGTCAGAGGAGATCCGCGCAACAGACACGAAAAAAGACATTTACCCAATGATCGTTGAAGGTGATGACAGATACTGGCTGCTTTTTGTCAGGCACACAGGGGATTATTCAATTCGAACCAGGGCAAACGAGCACGAACTCTTTTTGACATACTCCCCGGACCTCTTAGAGTGGAAAAAGTTCGGCCGCTTAACCTTTACAAAAACAGGGAAATTCTCTTTATATCCAAGCTTTATCCGTGACACGGAGGGAACTTATTGGATTTCTTACACCTCTAATGAGCTTGGAAATGAGGAGATTTACATTATCGGCTCAAAAGATGGGACTTTGTGGTCTAAGGCTGAAAGAATTTCCCGGAATATGGAATACCGCGAGAGGATAAACTCTACAGTTAATTTCAAATGTGATCAGAAGAGCTTGATACAGGAAAAGGGGGGTGGAATGGTCATAGCCTACAATTGCGCAAGGGAGGGAGGCGGCATCTTCATTCTTTCAGGCAGGTCTGAGCTTGACCTGTCAAACGCTAGGAAGGTGGATTTTATCGGCGGCTCCCAGATTGATGATTTGGATGCTTTGAAGCAAAGCTCTTCAATAGATGGGGAAAAAGTAATTATCGGCGTTGTCCTCTTTATTGCGTTGGTTGTGACAGCAATGGCTTTGAAAAGAAAAAAAGAGTGATGGGAACTTAATTTCTGTCTGATTCGTTTTTTCTTCCCAGGCAGCTAATTATTTATGGGTGGTGCCAAGTTTATTCATGGTTGATTTGTCCTGCATCCTTTTGGCCGGGGGTAAGAGCACGCGCATGGGCAGTGATAAGCGGATTCTTAGATTTGGCAAGAGGAGCTTTCTCGAAATTGCCTTTGAAAATGCCAGGCAGCTTTCAGAGGACGTGGTCGTGTCCCTTGGATATGTGGGTCAGACCAATCAGGATTTTAAGGGTGCCACTGTAGTGTTTGACGAGCTTAAGGAGCGCGGACCGCTTTTTGCGCTGAAAACTGCTCTTTCCCGCTGCAAATCTGAGTACACGGCGATCCTTCCGCTGGACGCGCCCATGCTGAATATAGAGATATACAGTCGGATGCTTGACGAAATCGAAGGGCGGCCGGACGTGGGTGCAGTT
>QIDD01000208.1 GCA_003230355.1 Methanobacteriota archaeon | reverse complement strand
GAGAACAAGAAGTATGATGCATTCAGGTTTCTTAAAAAACTGCCTCTTATCTTGAAGGAGAGTTGTGTTTTGTTATACTATATGTGTTTGGTGTTACTGATAAAATAAGAGATATTGCTTTTACTTATTATTATTTTTATTTCTTTAAGATGGAATAAAATTTTAGTGACACGCGTAACATCTTTTAGTGAGTGTGTTAGGCAAACTATTATATCCTGTTTCTTCTTATATCGATTATCATGGGCTCAAGGTTTGAGATCGTTTTTGATGCTGTTATTCTGGGTCAGCTTAAAAGTTTGGGGAAGAATCCAGAATTAAGAGACAGAATCTCTAAGATGCTTGATAAGATCGAGGAGTTAGGACCTAGGGCTGGCAAACTTCTTGATTCTAAGCTGGGTCTTTATGAGGTTAAAAGTAAAAAGCCACCTATTCGTCTTTATTTTAAACATTTAGTTGATGAGGATAAGATACATGTTTTTGAATATGAGATTAAAACAAGTGCTGTTAGGCAGAAGAAGACTATAGGAAAGCTTAAAGAGAAATCAGAATCCTAGGTCTTTTCTTGTGTATGACCTGCCTTTTTTTATGTTCTCCTCGAATTCAAGGAGCCTTTTATAGAGATTTGTTTTTCTCAGTGTTTCGATTTCTTTTTTCATCTCTATGTATTCTGTTTTAGGAATAGTTACTACTTCGCTCATAGTCATTTTAACTCTATTAGTTTAACGGCTTAAAAAATATTGCGGTCAAAATATCTTCTCTTTTCGGGTTTCTCCAGAGTTCCCCTTAACCGTTTTATCTATATCAATATATTTGTGCCAGAGCTTTGATATGCTGCTCTATGTTGGGTTGAACTTTTTTTAGGCAGACTGTTTAATTCACCCTCGGCACCTTTCAGCAGGTAAACCTCAAACAATTAAACCACTCTTGTAAGGTTCTTTATCCTACCCTCTTTCACAACCCCATCAGATTCCTTAATTCGCTCTTCTTCTCCAGGCGTTTATTGGCTGATTGTTTATACTTTCTTCCAAACCTATCTCACCTTCTGCAGCTTGCCGTCTTTAATTTCAGCGAGGTTCATAAAGAGGTTTTCAAAGTTAGATATGTCCATTTTATCATGGCCCTCCTTGTTTAGAAAGACGATGAATGTAACGCCCATTTTGGAGAGGCGCGAAAGTGTTTGAGACACGAACCGGTAGGATTGGGCGACGCCGATGTGCAGGATCATGCTTGTAAGAGGCTCGAAGATGAAGACATGATCACCGGTGAGTTCTTCGAAGACCTCGCTGAAATACTCTAGATTCGTCATAGCAATTTCATCGTCACCAGGGGGGGACGCCGCAGTGTCAGGAAGGTCGATTACCCGAATCCCACTTGTGTCTTTGAAGCGGGTGCGAAAATGGTTTACACTGGGCTGGGTTGAGACGATGACAAGGTTTTTTCCCTCGCTCACCATGAAATCAGCGATGTCAAGAATCACCGCCTCCCTTTTATCTGACGGCAGGTACTCGACGATCATTGACTCAGCCACCTCGCCTCCACCGGTGTAGGGCTCGTCAGGTTCCATAAGATGCGTGGGGGGCGGTAGCTCGATTAATGGTTCCTCAGCTGGTTCAGTGCCTTCCGGCTCAGGCGCAGTGTCAACCGTGGTCTCAACACATGTAACAGTGCTACCTCCTGGGAGTGTGGATGGTGAAGGCGTAATAGTCCCTTCAAAGGGTTTTAACGGCGGGTGTTTAGATGATGTTTTGACAGTGGGCTTTTTTTTCGAAAGACGGATGCTCAGCAGCCTGTGAATCGCCGCGGCAACTATTAGATATATCCGTTCAATTAAGATGTAGATTCCGAGGAGCAGCACTCCCACCAGCCTTAGCGCTCCGCGCACAAGGGCTTGAATCGCACCACCTGCCCTTGATGCACCTCGCCCTGCCATCCTTCGCGTGCCGCGCGTCATCTTTGCATTGGAGCGTATCTTCGGTGTTTTAAAGTTGAATGCCCGTTTGAAAATCGAGGTGTAGATAAATACTGTGAGTGCCACTATTCCTGTAAAGAGCATGCCTGAAAACATGCCCGTGGCCATTCCAAATACTGCGAATGCCGCGAGCAGATACATGCGTTCGCTTCGCGTCCAAAGCCCGATATTCTTCTCCTTCGAGCGCTGCGCCTGAAATCGCAGAATCAATATTCCAGTGATTGATGCCGCCGCCCAAGTCAAATGTCCGGCAAGCCCTGGCTCCACAAAACTGAGATCAACCGGGCCCAGCCTGCCGAAGTTATAGTAGGTGTCTCGAAGCGCGAGAAAGAGTGTTACGCCGATTATTATAAAGGCGTCTGAAAGCTGGCCGAGAAAGGTTCCAAGCGGCCCGCCGAAGATGCTCTTTTTTTTCTTTCGAACCTCCACGCGCCGTTCAACAGAATCGAGAAAGGCGTTTAAAAATATGAAAGCGACAGCTGCGGTGAGCACGGTCTGCGGCGAAAGAAAGGGGATTGAAAAGGCAAGGAAAAACAGAAGCATCGAGGCTACGGCTGCGATAAAGGAAGATAGGGCCACTGCCGTGGGGCTTACACCCATCTCTGAAAATATAAACCCCGCAGCCCGCGCCAGGGGATTGAAAACTGTTGTAATCTTAATCTCCATTTTCCTTTTCCTCACAAAACAACGAATCAAATACTTCTTTGAGGTTAAAAAAGTTTGTCATCCCAGAGAGTATTTATCAACACGGGCTT
>QIDD01000207.1 GCA_003230355.1 Methanobacteriota archaeon | reverse complement strand
CTGACTCGTTCACGTCCCATGTGTGTGAGCCGCTGTATCGGGCCACCGCTGAAGGTATAATGTAGACGCCCATTATCCCAAGGGCCAATAGAAAAAAGACCTTCAGCCTAGTGTTCATTATAATCCATTAGGGCTATGTATATTTATTGATTATCCCTTTGAAACAGTCCAGCACAGTTTTGATTTCCTCATCGCTCAGTCCGTAGACACTCATCTTAATATGCTTGGAAAGCCCTTTGTGCACGCCCACGATCCCGCATTTATTCAGGTCCTCAGCGAGGAAAAAGCCTTTGCGCTTGTGTTTCTTTGAAATCTCCCAGAGATCAGGGGTCTCAAAATGCAGGAGATGATGCCGATGCGGCCGCTCGCCAAGAAGCATGAGATCACCGATATCCTCCATCTCATCGATAAAAGCATCTGTTTTTTTAACCTCTTCATCCCATTTTTTCACCCGTTCTTTGACACTTGGAAAGGTCATCATCGAGCTTATGAGTGGGAGGCCGCCTACGCTGCAGCCGAAAATGTTTGGTATCTTTTTTCCAAAGGCGCGGCCAGTCCAATCCGGTTTTTCCGTGGATGTTGCAAAGGCAGATTTAGCCCAGTGAAAATTTGTAACCAAATATCCGAGGGGGCCGATGGATGCCATGGATTTATGCGCAGAAAGAGTGAGAAAATCAGCCTTCATCGCCTTCATATTAATGGGCATCACACCACCGGTGTAAGCGGCGTTCACCATGTAGGGTATGTCGTTTTCACGGGCGATTTTACCAATCTCTTCCACCGGCGCAATGTTGCCGTAATAGGGGTCTGCGTGTGTGCATGCGATGAGCGCCGGCTCACCGTGCTCTCTTCGGACCTCGTCGATCTTTTCCTGAAATGATTCTGCCACAACCTTATATTCAGGGTAGCCGGTGTGCGGGGGCTCAACAACCTTGAGGTTGCACATCTCAGCCGCGATATTTGTGGAGTAGTGGCTGTTTGGGTCTGCGATTACAAACTCCGATGTCTTCTCATCAGCCATCCTTTCACGGATCGTGTTCATAACCGAGAACTGTGCGCCCCGGCATCCAAATGTGTGCTCAGCCGCGTCTCCGCCGTAGAAAGATGCAACCTCGCCGAGAAAAGGTTTGATGCCTGGCTTGGTGATGAGCCCTGAGCGTCCTTCAATGCAATCGAAGCATATGCTGTAGCCTACCTCGGCCCAGCCCTCTTCAAAGAGCCGCTTCTGAACATCATCAGGGACGATTCCGCCCCGCATCAAAGGATTAACAATTATCTTGTCCTTGTACCTGTAGGGCTTCATATCTGCACCTTCTGCGCGATCTGCTCTATAAACTCTTTCAAGCCTTTGCCGGTGTTAAGCTCAACGCCGATGTCACCCACGTTATATGTGACAGACAGATCAGTCCACTTGCCGCGAACGCTCTTTTTAAAAGGCTCCGGGGCCTTCGCATCACCCTTGATCGGGAGGTGCAGCGTCATATAGGCTACCTTGCCGTTGAAGTCTTTGTTCAAATATATCCTGATATTTTTTCCGCCAATTTTTCCAAAGAAATAGTCGGTGCTCTTTTCAAAGCCGATCTTTCCAAAACTCCGAATAATCCGGGGCTGTATGTCTGAAGTTTTACATCCGCAGAGCGCTCCGCATGTCTTTGATAGTATGTCGATTTTCTCTGCGAGATCTGAAAAGGTCTGCGGAGGCGCGCCGAGTATTACCTCGTTGTCCCGGAAGTCTGCTGAGACCCGTGCGCCGTTACAGAGAAAGGATATATTGGCTGTCTTCTCCATATATGGGAGAGCTGCTGCCTCGCCGCAGACTGCGATGCTGCCTGAAAACTGGGACTTGATACCCTTAATTATCGATGAAAGCTCCATCGCCTGCCGGGGGTTAAGTATTAGCATGCCTACGTCCGGGTCCGGCACTTCTTCATAGGGTCCGATGAGAACGGTTTTGACCTCGGCAGGGTCGATTCTTGGCTGAATGTCGATGTAGACGGGTTCCTCAAATCCCAATGCAACCATCGCGCTGGGGCAGGCCTCGTCTTCAAGCTGCATTTGAAAGGCTTCTCCGTCGGCTGCTTTTCGCACGGCCTGGCAGAACATAATCGGTTTTTTCGGCCGTTTGAACCTTTCATCTGTCACTGGCGCCGCATCTTTTAGAAACTTGACTCCAACTAGATGGTATTTACTGCCAATATGTGATCTAATGCTTTTTTCCATTTTATATTTCCAATTTATTCTACTGCCGGCGCCCGCACAAGTAGTTCGAACAGGCCGTCAACAGGTTTTACCTCGATAACTTCATATTTGATCTTCTCAGTGCGCAGGGATCGGGGGATGTTTTCTGCTGCAGGCGGGTAGTCCACGATTATCTTGAGCACGCCCCCGCCGCTGTAGGCCAGCTCCTCAAGTTTGATCTTCGCATATACAAATGTGTCAGGGCATTTCTCGCCGCAGAGATCGAGCGTATCATTTTCTATCATCCTTCAACCACCTCGCAATTATAGTCCACAGGCTGGGGTATGAATGTTTCCCCGCAGGCTGTGCAGTCAGATCGCCGCTTCAGCTTGATCTTGTCATAGATGCTGTAGTCGGCGTTTATGATTAGAAGCGTGTCTTTCAGCGAGACCTCAAGCCCTGCGAGATAGCGGATGGCTTCAAGCGATTGAATCGAGCCCACAATTCCGGTCATAGCTCCGAAGACTCCTGCCTCTCTGCATGTGGGGATCGATCCTGCCGGCGGTGGATGGGGAAATGCGCATCTGAAGCATGATGT
>QIDD01000206.1 GCA_003230355.1 Methanobacteriota archaeon | reverse complement strand
GTTGCAACAAGCTTATCTTCTTTTTCTTCAATCTTAAAGGAGTAGTATGTCACGCCTTTTACAAGGGTCCCGCCTTTTTCAACAGATGCGTCCTCGCCCAGTGCCCGGCCTTTCAGCGTGTACTGCCCATTTTTTTCCACGATTTCATCAACCTGAAATTCTGAGAAAAACACCTCCTCTATTTCTGACTCGGTGAGAAGGCGGCTGAGCCACTCAAAAAGCAGCTCTTCAACTCCCTCGGCGGAAACTGTGATTTCAACGGTCTTTTCAGGCTGCACTGATTCAATCTCGCAGATAACGCTAAACATCGCCCGCCCGGCGTTTACGAATAGCTCAGCCTCATTTGCGCCGTAGGCTCGAAACATCACGTCTGATGTGATATCCAAAAACTCGTAGTCCATTCTATTGGTCTGTGCGTTCAAAGGTTAAATTAGTTGCGAGACTGCGTTGCGACTTGATGGGAAAAAGGATTTATATCTCAAGCTGCAATAGAGCTAAATAGGTCTTTATGAGCGAATCAGAATTTGTTGACAGAAAACTTCTTTGCGACGACTGCAACGGGGAGTTTGTTTTCACAGCCGGCGAACAGGAATTCTATATGGAAAAAGGATTCAGCGAGCCTAAGAGATGCAAGCCCTGCCGCCAGAAGCGTAAATCACAGCGCCAGCCCAGATATTGACAGGCAAGATGTATTACCGGCTGCGGGCGTCTTTTAGATCGCGTCTAGGTCTGCAATGGTGATTTGAATCTTTTCCTGCACAAAGTCAAGCCGCGAGATTAAGTCGTTGTCCTGCGTTGCCTTTCTGATCTGCCCGATTCTATCAAGCATCTGCCTGTAAAAGCGGATTACATCACCTTCAAGCATGCTCGTGTTTTTCAGGATTTCAAAGAAGCTCGCGCCATTGTAACAGGGATTTAAGATTGCCGTGAGAATTTTAATGTGTTTCAGCCTGCGATAGCGCTTCACACCAGGCTCAGAAGAAATCCGGTTCAGAAGATTTTTAACCTCATGGTTGAAAAAGGTCTTGTAAAATTCTGTTCGACTCTTGTGTTCGTAGCAAAGCCCGCCGATGAGAAGCATTATCTGATACTCGCTGAGTCCTTTGTGAAAGTCTGTTGCGAATAGCTCTCCAGTGAGTATTTCGTCAGAGTATATCTGGGATGCAAATGTCCCCTTCGCTGTGAGCCTGCCCTCTGCGATGTAGCCTGCGGCTTTAAGCTGTTTAACAAGGTTTTTATACACCCGCCTGATCTCAGAAGCTTCATCGAGGGGTGCCTTTTTCTGATAGGAGTAAAAGCTCATTGTGAGGATGACTTCGATTTCGCCGGGGCTGTGGCGGCCGATGAGATTTAGCACTGTATTTACAGACAAGCGGAACTGTGATTTAATGGGCAGAGTGTCGCTGCCAGTCATCCGGGTCAAGGCTTTGTACATGAAATCCCGGCGATCAATCATGGCAATAGCATATCCCACGCTGTCGATTCCCCGGCGGCCTGCCCGGCCTGCGATCTGAAAGTATTCCTTTGAATTGAGGTATCTGAAGCCTGAGCCGTCAAACTTGCGCAGCGATTCAAAACACACTGTTTTCGCCGGCATGTTGATGCCCACTGCAAATGTTTCAGTGGTGTAGAGCACCTTTATCATGTTCGCTTCGAAGAGCTCTTCAACCAGGTTTTTAAGCATTGGAAGCATCCCGGCGTGGTGAAAGGCAACCCCGTGTGACAGTGCCTGGCGAAGATGCTGTGTTGTCTTCAAACTGCGAATCTGCTCAGGTGCGTTTGCAAGCCTGCTGCGCACAAGGGTGGAAATCTTCGGATTAACCTCAAATAGCCCGGTCTTAGATAGCGCCACCGCGTTTCGCTCACACCGGTCTCTGGAGAAGACAAAGAAAAAACAGGGCAGCCGATCACCAATCTCTTTAACCAGCTCAATGTGACTGGGCCTCTGAATACGGGGTTTCTTGCGCCCACGCCGCCCAGGGATAAAGCCTGTAGTTGTGACCTCGATTTCCTCTTTAATGTCTTTAAGCGTGGTTATGCCAAGCTCATAATCATAGAAGTTTTTATGGAGCGGCACGCTTCGAGTAGAATGGCGCACAACAAGGACCTCGTGGCGTTTAATAATGCGTATCCAGTCCGCGAACTCCTCAGCGTTTGGAATAGTCGCTGACAGGCATAGGAATCTGGCATTGGGCTTTGAAAAGATGATGGACTCCTCCCACACATAGCCCCGTTCAACATCGTTTATGAAGTGTATCTCGTCAAAGATAACGTAGGAGACAACGTCGAGCCCTGGGTCCTCTGTTAAGACCATGTTCCGATATATCTCGGTTGTCATTATGAGTAGCGGCGCGCCAGGGTTTTCCACAAAATCACCGGTAAGAAGACCCACATTCTCCTCGCCGTACTCGGCTTTGAAATCCTTGTATTTCTGGTTTGAAAGCGCCTTTATCGGTGCAGTGTAGATTATCTTGCTGCCGTCGTGCAGATGTTTATCTACTATGTAGTCGGCGATAAGGGTTTTCCCGCTGCCAGTCGGCGCTGAGACAACCACAGAATAATTGTTTTCAATCCCGGCCGCGGCCTCTTCCTGAAACCGATCTAGTGTGAACCCTTTATACTCCATGCAACCTACTCAACCACAAAAGAGGGTTATTAACCTTATGGGCCGAAGGGTAGTATTAAGATAAGGAGTTTGCGAGATTAAAGAAAAATCTATGAAACAATCTACAAAACAGAATTAACAAAGTTGGAGGCAGGGGCAAATATTGAGATATTAACCATTTTGA
>QIDD01000205.1 GCA_003230355.1 Methanobacteriota archaeon | reverse complement strand
TTGTCGTCACCTATCCTGAGACCAAGCTTATCGACGCGGCCAGGGTCATGTTCAGAGAAGGCTATTCAAAGATACCTGTAATCGACGATGAGAAGCGGCCGATCGGGATTATCACGAACATGGATATTCTTCGCTCCCACATTGAGCGGGCTTCGCCTGAGAAGGTGAAGATGCTCACACGTTATCTTGAGAACCTCTATCGGATCACAACGGTCACGGAAGACTCTAAGGTGGAGATAAAAAGGCTTCGCCCCACGCAAAACAAGATATCTCCCGACGAGCTGAGAGGCCGCGAATATGAGTTGAATAGAGGACTAGCCGAGCCGATTGTGGTGATAAAAGTAGGAGGCAGAACGCTGCTTGTGGATGGGCATCATCGTGCTCTTGCCGCGCATCGGATGGGGATGAAAACACTCGCCGCCTATGTTATCCATGTGAAAGAAGACATCAAGCTTGGTATTGAAAAGACCGCGGATAAAATGGGTGTGTACACTCTGGACGACATTAAGATGACCGAGGACACCTTCAAAGAGATTGCAGAGATAATTGAGAGCAAGTGAGTTTTATGGAGATCGTTGACGAATTATATAACATTATTTTAGAGCGGATGAAAGTTGCGCCCGAAGGGTCTTATGTAGCGCAGCTCATGGCAGGCGGCCAGGAGAAGATTCTGGCAAAGATAGAGGAGGAATCGGCTGAGGTTTTGCAGGCTGCGCGAGTCGAGACCAAAGAAGAGCTTGTCCACGAAATAGCGGATCTCATCTTCCACGTGCTTGTGCTCATGGGGCACGAGGACATTACGCCGGAGGACATAACGGCTGAGCTGCGAAGACGGATGAAATAACTTTAGACCTCCAGCGCCGGGGACGGGACTTGAACCCTTTCCGCAGGGGACGCTGTCCCCTAGCGGTCTACCCCTGCTCCATTCGTCGAAAGGACGAATGGATATTTTTCGGTGTCGAGCGACTGAGAACAAATATCGAAGATATGAAGTTTGAAGGAGGGTGACAGGAGGCCGAACATGTTATCAGCCAGGGCCCATCAAGACGTGGCATCCTTTTTATTTATCTGATGAACTATTCCCTGAAGTAGTGTCTGCTAAGCTCGCTAAGCCTTGATAGAATGTCGGTTCGGGTGGCAACACCGATGAGCTCTTTTTTCCTGTTCACAACGATGAGGCGGCTTACATTGTTTTTCTCGGTTAGCTCGATTGCATCCACGAGGGACGCGCCCTGATCAATCTTTGTGATGTCTGTGCTCATGATCTCTGAAACCATGGCGTCTTCTTTTCCCTTTGAAACGGCGGTTGTAATGTCAACAGTTGAAACCATGCCTATGATGTCTTTTCCATTTAGAACCGGCGCGCCTCGGAAGTGGCCTCTGCTTATGGTCTCGGCCGCTTTTCTAACAGTCATGTCCGGATTCAGTGTGCTGATCTTTGTGGTGGTAATCTCTTTGATTCTCAACTTTGGTATTCCAAGCATCTCCATTATGTTTAATACAAGCATGTTGTTTATGTCGTCTCGGCCTAGGACCCGGCCTTTTATCACGAGGCGCTGCACGGGTGTGGGGCCTACGATTATTATGTCGTCGATGTTCAGGTCTTTTAGCGTGCCTTTCACATGGATTGTTGCCCGGCATTTCTTTGGGTCTGATATGCTTGTAAACCCGATTCCGACGACTGTTACATCGGCTATCTTCTTGCCCTTATGGTATATTGGCACTGCCACTTCTTCTTTGAGCTCTTCCATGTCAAGCGCTGAGAATGCGTCAGATGTTGGATGGTATCCTCCCCGTGGGCCTGAAACGCCTTCCACGAGCCCCAGCGCGCGCAGGGCGACCATCTGGTTTCTGATCGTGCCGGGATGTCTGCCCAGTTTGTCTGCGATGTTTTTTCCCTGTACCGCGCCTTTTGCTGTGTAGTGCAAATCGATTAGTGCCTGGAGTATCTCTCTTTGAACAGCCGTAAGCTTCATATCCTTTGACCATCTATTTTTATATACAAATTGGTTTATTCGTCATTATCTATAACTATAATACCTTATAAATCTAATTATGGGTCTGAAAAAATGAACATAAAAAAAATACCCCCCGCATACACGCCGGAAAAGCTGCTTCAAATAGCCTTTAATAGGGCTGCTAAGGAGGCGCGAAAAGTGCAGGTGCCAAACAAAGGCCTGAGAAAAAAACGTGCCGAAGAGCGCCGGGTCCGTGAGAGCGCCGATTACATTGTAAGTTATCTCACGCGGATGGAAAAGCTTGGCGATAAAATCGAAACCGCCGACCCCTTTCACAGAGAGCTTTTGGAAACCTGCATCGGCTTAAACCGGATTCACAACGCGATTGACAGGCTGAACTGGGCGAGAATAAAGATTGCCAAACTAGAGGTCAGATCGCGGCGAAACATCCGTATGCGTAAAGGCGACCCTGTAACACTGCGAAAAGACTTCTATGGAAAGACCGCATCAATACTTGGTAAAACCCGCGGCGAGCTAAACTTTTTGGGAGAGGTAAAGCTGGCGATAAAAAATCTGCCCACAATAAAAGAAGGATACACCGTGGTCCTTGCAGGAATGCCAAACGTGGGGAAATCATCGCTTTTGCGAGGGCTCACACCCTCAACGCCTGAGATACAGACCTATCCCTTCACAACGAAAAACATCCTCCTAGGCTACATACCAGTTGGACCTAGAGAGATTCAGATAATCGACACGCCGGGCATACTTGACCGTCCGCTGGCTGACCGAAACCACATCGAAAAACAGGCAATCCTTGCGCTTCGAGAGCTTGCAGACCTCA
>QIDD01000204.1 GCA_003230355.1 Methanobacteriota archaeon | reverse complement strand
ATGTCATCGCAACTGAGCGGACAGCCTATATTGATATTAAAAGAAGGGGTAGAGAGAAAGAGGGGACGAGATGCCCAGAGCACAAATATTCTCGCGGCGAAGGTGATTGCCGATACTGTGAAGAGCACGCTTGGCCCTCGTGGAATGGATAAGATGCTTGTGGGCTCCATGGGTGATATCGTTGTTACAAACGATGGTGCCACTATTCTCAAGGAAATCGATATCGAGCACCCGGCTGCGAAGATGATGGTTGAGGTTGCCAAGACCCAGGAAAACGAGGTGGGCGACGGCACAACGACCGCGGTTGTTCTCGCAGGCGAACTTCTCAAGAAGGCAGAAGAGCTTATTGAACAGGAGATCCATCCGACAGTGATTGCCAAGGGGTATCAGATGGCTGCGACCAAGGCCAAGGAGATCGTGACAGCTGCTTCTGTGGAGATATCCATTGATGACGACAAGATCATCAAAAAGGTTGCCATGACCGCGATGACAGGCAAGGGTGCGGAGAAGGCAAAAGAGCTTCTTGCAGATATTGTTGTTGAGGCTGTGAAGTCTGTTTCTGTTGTTAAAGGATCAGAGGTCACAGTTGATAAAGACCAGATTAAGCTTGAGAAAAAAGAGGGTGAGGGTATTGAGAATACCGAGCTTATCCGCGGTGTTGTGATTGATAAAGAACGTGTGCACAGTGCCATGCCCAAGTCTGTAAAAGACGCGAGAATCGCGCTTGTAGACTCGGCGATGGAAGTGAAAAAAACAGAGATCGATGCCAAGATAAATATCACTGACCCCAACCAGCTTCAGGCGTTTCTCGACGAAGAGGAAGGGATGCTTAAAGACATGGTTGAGAAGGTAAAAGATTCCGGCACTACGGTTCTGTTTGCGCAGAAGGGTATTGATGATCTGGCCCAGCATTATCTCGCGAAGGCGGGCGTCTTTGCTATTCGCCGTGTGAAGGAGTCTGATATGAAGAAGCTTTCCAAGGCCACTGGCGCAAGGATTGTGTCAACTCTTGATGATCTTTCTTCCGATAACCTTGGTAGTGCAGGTCTTGTTGAAGAGGTTAAGATCGGTGACGACGAGATGACCTTTGTTCGGGATTGTAAGGATCCGAAGTCGGTTAGCATCCTTGTTCGCGGTGGAACTGAGCATATCGTTGCTGAGGTTGAGCGTGCCCTTGATGATGCGATTGGTGTTGTTGCCAGTGCCTATAGGGACAAGCGGGTTGTTGCTGGAGGCGGGTCTGCTGAGGTTGAGATTGCCCGTGGTCTGCGTGAGTATGCGAAGGGTGTTGGCGGCCGTGAGCAGCTTGCTATCGAGGCATATGCAAACGCGGTTGAGGTTATTCCGCGCGCCCTTTCCGAGAATGCAGGTCTCGATCCGATTGATGTGATTGTTGAGCTTCGTTCTGAGAATCAGAAGCGTGGTGCAAAGATCGGTATCGATGTCTTTTCAGGTAAGGCGTCGGACATGTTTGCTCAGGGGATTATTGAGCCTCTCAGTGTGAAGACCCAGGCGATTGATTCGTCGGGTGAGATTGCGGTGATGATTCTGCGCATTGATGATTTGATTGCTGCTTCTTCACTTGGTGGTGGAGGCGGCGCGCCTCCTGATATGGGTGACATGGGCTATTAGTTCCGGCCTGTTTCCCTTCTCTTTTTTTAATATTTTTTTGTTCTGTTACGCTTATTTATATTATAGTAACAAAAAGTTATTAAACTATTGGCGGCGGACAAAAAGAAAGATATAAATAGAAATAAAGAGAAAAAATAGACTAGGGGAAAAACTCAAAAAATCTTTCGAAGTGAGATGAAAAATGTTGTGTCCACTACGTGAGATCGAACAGATTGACAGACGGATGAACCGCCTGATACAAGACATCCAAAGCGGTTAAAATAGAATAGAGGAGACATGCATTGTGAAGGAAGGAAAAGAACTCAAAGTAGCGGAAGCAAAACAGGGAGACATCGGTCGAGGAGCTGCAAGAATCGACCCTGAGGCAGCCTACACGCTTGGAGTTACATCAGGCGACATCGTTGAAATCGAAGGTAAACGCAGAACAGCTGCAGTCCTGCTTCCAGGCCTACCAGCCGATGCCGGCGGCGAATTCATCCGAATCGACTCAACGACCCGGCGAAACACAGGGGTGCGAATCGATGACAAAGTAAGGGTTAGAAAAATTGATGCAAAGCCTGCTGAGAAGGTGAGGCTCGCGCCCACAGAAGAGCTGCGAATCATCGGCGGCGAGGATTATCTCAAGCGGTTCCTTGAAAACAGAGCGCTTGTGCAAGGCGACCAAATCGACATCAACGTAATGGGGCGAAAAATCGATCTGCGCGTGGTGAACGTAAAACCTAAAGGCGACGCACTCATTGTAACACCTGCCACCATAGTTGAGCTCAGCGAAAAGCCGGAGGAGGTCTTAGAATCAAGGATACCGCAGGTAGCCTATGAAGACATCGGCGGGCTTACAAATGAAATCCAGAAAGTCCGTGAGATGATTGAGCTGCCCCTTAAGCATCCTGAGCTTTTTGAGCGGCTTGGGATTGAAGCGCCGAAAGGAGTGCTGCTTCACGGTCCGCCTGGAACTGGTAAAACACTTCTAGCAAAGGCGGTTGCAAGTGAAACCGAGTCATCCTTCTACGATATCTCAGGCCCAGAGATCATGAGTAAGTTCTACGGCGAGTCTGAGGAGAACCTGCGCAAAAAATTCGACGAAGCCGAGGAAAACGCGCCGTCCATCATATTCATCGATGAAATTGATTCCATCGCGCCTAAACGCGAGGAGGTGACAGGCGAGGTTGAACGCCGGGTCGTAGCACAGCTCCTAT
>QIDD01000203.1 GCA_003230355.1 Methanobacteriota archaeon | reverse complement strand
AACATCCTCTGGTTTGAAGACCTTTTCGCCCGATACCTTCCACGTGCCCTCGTCGAGTTTTCTAAAGAAACAGGAGTAGTATCCTTCATGGCAGGCCGCGCTGTTTTGCTCAACTTTGAAGAGGATTGCGTCACCGTCGCAGTCGATTCGAATCTCTTTTACCCTCTGGCTGTGACCGGACTGCTCGCCTTTATGCCATATCTTGCGCCGCGATGTTGAATAGTAGTGCATCGTGCCGGATTCAACGGTTTTTTCAAGCGCCTCACGATTAATAAAAGCAGTCATCAAAACCTCACCTGTTTTGTGGTCCTGAGCGATTGCGATTGCCACATCCTCCCCACCCATCTTTATCCTGAAGTTGATAGCATCAAAAATTGAGTCCATAGTCTATTCCTCTTCTTTAACAGAAACCTTGAGTGTTATGAGCCTGAGGACGATTATCGCAACAATCAGTGTGAGTGCAAGAGCTGCGACGCCTTCCCTTGTTGTGAGTGTAATGGGCTCCCGTCCTTCAATGATTTCAGTGGGTATCAGCTTGCCCCGCGGCGGGGTTGTAACCGTTGGTTTCGGAGTTTCAATCGTGGGCGCGGGTGTCTCAGTAACCCCTGGCGTCTCTGGGGGTGAAGGCGTTGACTTTGTGACCAAAAGGCTGACAGCCGCGAGGTCGGTGGTGAATGAATTTCCCAGCTTGTCATCCCAGCCAATGGTTGTACCGCCAAGTTCAACGCTTTGCCCTGCTGTAACCGTGTATGTCAGCTCAGCCTCTTCGCCTGGGCCAAGACTTTCAATTTCTAGTTGAGAAGTTCCTGAAACCACCTGCGCAGGCCCTGGAATATTGTCTTGAACCTCTACATTAAATGCGTCGCCGTCGCCGGTATTTTTCACAGTTACAGATACTGTGACTTCATCACCCTCATTAGCAGCCCCAGTTGAAAGCTCCTTAGACCCTTCAAGCACTGGTCCGCGCACCCTGAAATCAAGGGTGCCTTCAAGAACCTTGCCGTCAAATCCGATTCGATAAGGCAGCTCATAGTGGCCTGACGCAAGCCCGCGAATAATAAGTGGCAGAAGAACTTTTCCACCCTGGCTGATGTTTCCATCTCTTGAAATAGCCCCTGAGAAGATGTAGAGCGTGTCATTAGCCCGTTTTATCTGCGCCTCGATTCTCCCAGTCCAGTTTGTGTCGTTTGTCGCAACCTCAATTCCAGGCGGAAAAGATACGTTTAAGATGAAATTATCGATTGCAGCAAAACCTGTGCTTTCAAGACTGAAAGTGAGAACGCCTGGCTCGCCGATGTCAGTCATATTAGAATAGTTTATCACAACAGCAAGGTCTGTTCGCTCCTTTCGAACAATAGCATAGGTCGCCGTGGAAGGAACCACCAAAACATCGGTTGTGAACCTGCGCACATATTGGTTGCCATAGAAATCACGGTAAGTAACCGTGGTTATAATCGGAATATAGGTCTGGTTTCCAACAGCCGGCGCGAGGAATGCCAATTTCTTTTGATGAGGATTGCCGTATATTGTGAACTCTACCTCTTCAGTTGAAATAGATGCGGCGCTCGGTTCAGGTGGGACATGATATGGATATGACTCTACATTAGGCACTTTGACCGTAACAACCAGCCCCTGATCTTCGCAGTCTTCAGTGTGCGACCTTAGCGCGCCGTTCACATACATGCGAAGTGCGCCGTCTTTTATTTCGTAGACAAGCTCACTTTTGCCTGAGCTAAGCCTTGAATGCTGAACAGTTCTAGTGATGTTTATGTTATCCCACTCTGCCTTGTTGCATTTATTCTCTTTAAAAGGTGCAAAGCCCCGTCCAAGCTCGTCAATGCGAGTTGTTCTCTGACCCTGAATGAGCGCAAGGCTTCCGAAACTGTGGGTGACTTCAACATCATATATCTTATCGGTTCCGTTGTTGAAAATTATTGGCATGAATTCAAAGGTTGAACCCTCATATACCCGTATCTCAGAAGGCTGTGGAAGCTTGAGATCAGGATAGGCTGTTGAGAAGTTGCCTGACGAGATGAACTCGATATTCTTCAGTTTTTTAGTGCAAATACCAACGCCTGCACCCTCAATGTCCGGTGTCTCCAGAGACTGTGGATCCACATCTTCATAGGTCACAACAGTAGACATGTTGATGCTTCGCATTGTGGGCACCGCGATATATGAGTAGGACACGGTCTCTCCTGGCGCAAGGTTTCCGCTCCAGCTTGTTTCGCCTGCGGAGTCGATGTTTTCAAAGGTCTCCCGTGCACGGATGTTTCTTGCCAGAGTGTTTCCCATATTCTTGAGCTGCACGATTATTTCTGCTGACTGGTTGATAAGCACATTCGGCTCACTTGTGTCGATGCATTCTTCGTTGGACCCGTTTAAAAACGCACCTTGGCAAAGCGAATAATAGGGCACGCCTTTGAAGGTTTTCATAATCACATCGCCCGTGAAGTTTACAGAGGCAGATCGGTCACTGCTGTAGTTGGATTTCATGGACTGCCGTGTTTTAATCGGGTAGCCATAGCTAAGCTCGTCTGGAAGCGGGCTGTCACGGATAGTCTTGGTCATGGTTACAAAGGGTGAGAACCTGATTCCAGTGCGCTCGGAAAAAGCGGTGTAGCTGTTTCCAGTGGTATCTTCATACTCGACGCCTGCCGATGAAAAACAGTAGATCGGGTCGTTTGAAATCACAGTGTAGGCTCGGTTTTTCACATCACCTGGTTCCAGGCTTCCAAGGGGGAGTGAGGGCTGGCCTGAGACGACTGTGAGATCTGCTGGCGGCGTGTCCACAAGTTTTACGTTGATTGCAGTTGTGTTACCAGGGTTTCGAAC
>QIDD01000202.1 GCA_003230355.1 Methanobacteriota archaeon | reverse complement strand
GTTATCTAAGGGGAGATTTCACTCTTTTTCAGCGCCGTTGCTTGAGGGTGGTTTTCACGGTTCTGGCTGCAGCTTTGCCGCTGCTGTTGCATCGAATCTGGCCCTGGGTTTTGATCTGGTTTCCAGTGTTTCAAATTCCAAGGCATTTATCACAGGCGCCCTTGAAACAGCTTATGCTCCGGGTCGTGGCGGTGTTTCAGTTGTGAATCAGATGCGAGTGTCCTTTGAAGAAAGTTTTGACGCGGTCATGCTTGCTGTTCGAAAGGCTGTTTGGCAGCTTGAGGTGCTGGACGGGCTCAGTGTGCTTGCGCCTGAGGTTGGGATGAACCTCTGCTATGCCAGGGCGTGTGCAGAGTCGCCAGTGGATGTGGCAGGTTTGTCGGGGCGATTGCTTCGGGTGGGAGACAAAGTTAGGGCTGTTGGAACGGTTAAATACGGTGGCTCTCGGCACATGGCGCGGGTTGTGCTTGCGGCGATGGATTTTGACAGCACAGTAAGGGCGGCTGTGAACATTAAATACCGGCCTGAAACTATTGATGCAGTTGAAAAGGCAGGAGAGTTTTCAGTCTCTTCATTTAACCGGGAGGATGAACCAGGCCGGTCAAGCACAATGGAGTGGGGCACAAGAGAGGCTATCCGAGTTCATGGAAGCGTGCCAGACATAGTTTATGATCGGGGTGGAGTGGGTAAGGAGCCGATGATTCGTATTCTTGGCACAAATCCCGCCGAGGTTCTGTGTAAGCTGAAAAAAATTATTGATTGGGTGTAGAATGGATTACAGCGAGATATTTTCAAGTTCTCAGGCGCTGCTTGAGGCTATTGGCAGAGCTGACCGGTTGACGAGGGAGGTGCACGGCGATTCCGTGTCTCTTGAGCGCGCGATCTTTCTATCGTGGTGGTGTGACCGTGGCAACTGCAGTTTCTGCTACATGTCCACTCAGAAGAAGCGCATCAGCGATAAGATGCGGGCGAGGAGGCGGGTGTCAAGCATCTTTGCCGAGGCTGAGCTTCTGCGGCGAGTCGGATGGAAGGTTGCCTTTATCTCAGGCGGATACGGCGCCTACACTATTGAGGAAATCCGGGATGTTACTCGAACAATCTTTGAAATCACAGGCGCGCCTACGTGGCTGAATGTGGGTGTTTTATCAGGTTCTGAAATGGAGCTTTTTGGAGGTGAAATAGTGGGTGTCACAGGCTCGGTTGAAACACTTGCTATGAATATTCGAGAGAAGATCTGTCCCGGAAAACCTCTGGAGCCGATAACCGATATGTTTGGTGGGGCGGCGGATCTTGGGCTTGAGCGGGCGATGACACTTATACTCGGACTCGGCGAAGGCGCGGCTGATCTACCTGTGCTAATCGATTTCATCCGGGAACACGCTATCTCAAAGATCACAGTCTATTCTTTGAATCCCCATGATGGCACGCCCTACGCTGATTCGCCTCCTCCGCCGTCGCTTTATCAGGCAGGTGTTGTGGCTGCGCTGCGGCTTGAGTTTCCGAGGCTTCGAATCGTTGCCGGCACATGGATCGACCAGCTCCCGAATATCGGGGTTGTCTGCCTTGCCGGCGCAAATGGAATCACCAAGTACCCGCTACTCAAAATGTTTGGAAACAGGTTCGGAGAGAAAGTTGAAGCAGAGATAAAAGCTGCCGGCCGGCAGGTCAAGGGAACTTTCACCGACAAATCTCGGCTGAATGGCGAGTTAAAGGCTGATGTCCCAAACCGCAAGGAGGTTGAAGCAGCGCTTGAAAGATACATTCAAAGGATAAACAGAAGGTCTGAAAAACAGGCTTAGGCTTTTACGATGATTATGCTTTCAACGCTCAAAACATCATCTGAGGAGATTTCTTTTCTATTGCCGCGGCGCTCCACAACAATCGAGGTTATATCGCCTGCTTCGTTTGAACATGCCTCTGTAACATAGCCGAGAAACTCCCCTGCCTCACTGTAGACCTCTTTTTGCTCAAACTCGTTATCAGGAAGCTTAACAATCACCGCATCATCCACTGCGAGCACGTCTTCATTCAAAATCTCCCGATCCGTCTCAGTAACATAGGCCGCTATCTCGTCATCCTTCACCCGTATCTTTTTCACGCGCCCCAGGTCTTCGCCGCTCTCACGGATAACCTCAAGATCGGCCGCTCGCTTTAGCTTTTCATGGACAAAGTATAGTGCAACGCCCATCAGCAGGAGTGTAATCCCAGGCAGAGCGAATACGATTGTAAGTGTACGAACAACGGTGAAGTTGAAGGGTGCAGGCGTGAGAGAACCGTAGATTCCTGACATGAGCCCATAGAATTTCAATGGCAGAATAAGCGACGCAGCGCCTAAAAGCAAACACACAACAATAATAGCTCTCAGTTGTTTCATACCAATCCAAACCCTCTGTGTTACTCTCTCTCAAGCAATATAAATATTTTCATAACATGCCGGCAGGGAATATGTTGAATTCTCGGTCACATCTATGAGTCAAGATTGCTGCTGACACGCCCCCGCCTGCACTCACATGTTCAATCATTATGCCCCCTTTTTCCCTGCAATGTTTTGTTCAAAATACTCGTCGAGCCAAGAAACCCCTCCCGGAGCATGCCCGTTGGTTTCGCCGCCAAGGATTTTAATAACATCCTCTGCAGCTTCGCCCGCACTTCTTCCAGTGGTGTCAACCTCAAATACAGGGTCATGCAGGTCCAGGGCTTCAATCAAAACAACGTCCAGAGCTTCCGCTTCAACGTTCTCACTGGTCTTCGCCTTTGAAAACCCCTTTCCAGTCAGGCGCGTTCGAAGCTCCTCTGGCGCTGTTCGAAGGACAATGACAATGCCCGCAATTCCCAG
>QIDD01000201.1 GCA_003230355.1 Methanobacteriota archaeon | reverse complement strand
AATCCGTGGATCAACGAGTACCGTGTCTATGAGTCCTGGAGCCTGGACAACCGATTCATAGTTCTCATGATCCCCGCGGCCTGGAGCTATGAGCTCGTTGAGGCGTGGTATCCCAAGACAACTTGGAATCCTGACGGCGAGGAGGTTGCCATATTTTCATCTTCCGAGGGCTATGGCGGCAGGAGCAAATACGCGGAAATCGGCGGCTGCTATTATGCGGCTCGGCTTGCAACAAGCGAGCATCTTGAGCGGGAGAAGCGGCAGGCGAGCATAGTGATTCTTCGTGAAGCCCATCCAGGCTATATCATGCCTGTGGGTGTTTGGAATGTGCGGGAGAATGTGCGTGAGGCTGTGCGAAACCCGCCGCGAAAGTTCAACACCATGAGTGAGGCGCTGGCATATGTTCAGACCCGGCTTGACATCCCTCTGTCCACATGGGTTGGGAATAGCTGGATGCTCAGGCAGAGGCTGTTTCAACGGCGGCTTGATGATTTCACATAACAAAGGGAGGATTTAAGAATAATGGCGAAAGATTATCTGGTAGGTGAGACGTGGGATGAAGCATCGGATTGAAAAGGACTCCCTGGGAGAGGTGAAGGTTCCAATTGACGCCTATTGGGGTGCGACGACTCAGCGCGCGATTGATAATTTCAAGATAAGCGGGCTTGTGTTTCAGCGCAGATTCATAAGGGCGCTGGGTGTTGTGAAGCTTGCCTGTGCAGAGGCTAATCTTGAGCTTGGAGTTCTTCCACCGGAGGTAGCCAGCGCAATAGTTAAGGCTGCATCTGAGGTAATCGAGGGCAGGCTGGATTCACATTTTCCAGTTGACATTTTTCAGACAGGCTCCGGCACACACTCGAATATGAACGCAAACGAGGTCATCGCAAACAGGGCGATTGAAATAATAGGGGGCGAGAAAGGCTCGAAGGCTGTGCATCCTAACGATCACGTTAATCTCTCGCAGTCATCAAATGATGTCATCCCAACGGCCATGCATGTCTCAAGTGTGGAAGCGGTTGAACATGAGCTTCTTCCAGCCCTGGAAAAACTCAAAGGCGCTTTAGAGGATAAGGCCGCAGAATTCAATGGTGTAATTAAGACTGGCAGAACCCACCTGATGGATGCAACGCCTGTTACACTCGGCGGAGTGTTTTCAACTTATGCCGCGCAGACTGGGAAGGGAATTGACCGCTTGAAATCAACTATGCCCCGTCTACTTGAGCTGCCAATCGGCGGAACTGCTGTTGGAACAGGGATCAACGCGCCAGCTGGTTTTTCAGCTCTTGCAGTCAAAAACATTTCTCAAATTAGGGGAAGCGGTTTTACAAAAAACCCAAACAAGAGTGAGGGTATCGCAACCCATGACACAATAGTTGAACTTAGCGGAGTTTTAAAAACAGTTGCAGTAAGCCTTTCAAAGATTGCAAACGACATTCGGTGGATGGCCAGCGGGCCCAGCGCAGGGCTTGGCGAAATCACAATTCCTGCAAACGAACCCGGCTCAAGCATCATGCCCGGCAAGGTGAACCCAACACAGGCTGAAGCGCTTCTTATGGCCTGCGCCCAGGTCTTTGGAAATGACGCAACCATCACATTCGCAGGCGCGAGCGGGAACTTCGAGCTTAACGTTATGAAACCTGTCATGGCCTACAATATCCTTCAGTCCATCGAAATACTTTCAAACTCGGCGAAGTCATTCACAGACAAGTGCATCAAGGGGATTAGTGCCAATGAAAAACACATCCAACAAATCCTAGAGCGAAACCTCATGCTTGTCACAGCCCTGACACCCACTATCGGCTATGACAAGGCGGCGGAGATAGCCAAGGAAGCACAGGCCGGCAACAAAAGCCTCAGAGAAGTTGCCATGGAAAAAACCGACCTCCCTATTGACGTACTCAACAAGCTGCTGGACCCTAAGAAAATGCTGTGAAAATAAGTATAGGGCTTTACGACACGACCAGTATCGGGAAATCAGGGCCTTCTTTTTTGATCTCATCCGAGAGTTCATGGTCGAGGAGCCTTGCAATTCCTTTCCGCCCATGTGTACCCAGAACGATGAGGTCCACGCCGTGGTTTCTTGCAACCTCCAGGATGGTTTTGTCTGGGAATCCTTCAGTTAGTATCCTCTCATACCTGAGGCCTTCTTTTTTTACAAGGTCTTCAAGATATTTGAGGGCTGATTCACCCTGTGTCCTCTGTTCTTTTTTAAGCTGGGCAACCTCTTCAGATCCGACATCCATGATGTCGAGCCCGTCCACATCAAGCACATGCACCCCTATAACGCTGGCATTATCCTTCTTCGCAAGCCTCAGGCCTTTCTTCGCAGCTTTCTTGGATTGTTCGCTTTCATCCATTGCAATTAAAATCCGCTCAAACATATCACATTTACTCCCTGAAAGGATTTAACGCAGATAGGACATATAAATTCTTGCCCCTTTTATTTATGAAAAAACTATTTATATACAGTTAAATCAAATGATTTTGATGAGGAATCTAAAACTCTGGCTCAAAGCCGTCAGAGCCCCGTTCTTCACAGCCACCATGGTCCCCATTATACTGGGAACTGCTGCGGCATGGAGTGAAACCGGTTTGTTTAATCCAGGTCTGTTTCTACTCACGATACTAGGGATACTATTCATGCAAACAGGAACAAATCTGGCAAACGACTATTATGACCACCTATCCGGAAACGATGAAGCCAACAATACACCCACACCTTTTTCAGGCGGCAGCAGAGTCATACAGGACGGCTTGATACCTGCAAAGAGCATAATATCTGTTTCCCTTGCCTCATATCTTTTTGCAGCAGGGATCGGTCTTTACCTTTATTAAATTAGGGGTGAGGTAATCCTCTATCTAG
>QIDD01000200.1 GCA_003230355.1 Methanobacteriota archaeon | reverse complement strand
GTGAGCTTGGTTGATAGGTCGTATACGAACACCTGCTCACTTCCTTCGACACCCGCGATATAACTGATTTTATCACCCCAGATGCCTGGGCTGTGAATACTCTCTGTCTTTGATGAAAGAATCTTTGAAGTGGATTTCACAGCCACATCATAGCGGTATATAGCGTCGGTGCAGGGCACGCCGCCTGTGCAGTCCGTTGTCGTGTAGATGATGGATCCGCCCCAGAGGTCATATTCGTTGAAGAACTTGTTACCAGTGGGTGAAAAAATCCGGCGCTCCTCACCGCTTGGAATCCAGTACATGTAGATGACATTGCCACCCACACCATCATCCCATTCATTCCAAACCACGAGATTATTATAGATCCGCGGCGTGCGCTGATACCCGTTTCGAGGCGAGATAATACCCTCAACCCCTTCGGCGAAATTATAGTAGTATGTGTCAGTGGTCTCTACAAAGGGTCTGCTCGAATCCTCCCAAACCATCTTGCCCCCAGTCACATCAGGATAAAATGCTCGGCCATCATGAGGTATCTCAGAAAGCGTCTTCGTGAGGGTGTCATACATAAATATCTGTGGACTTGCGCTGATGTATTGGTGAAACACAACCTTGTTGCCATAGATTCTAGGGGGGCTGACAGAGCCTCCGTCTTCCTTTGAAATCAAGGTCTCCTTTGAAGGGAAAAAAGGAGCAACTTCCATCATGAGCGGCGCAAAGACCAGCGGAGCTGTGCCCTCAGTGCATGTGTTGTTACCGCAGTACTCACCCTGCGGGCATCCGCAGTCAGAGCAGCAGCTCATTGAGTCCTCGCCGACACCACAAATATCATCGCCGCAGAACTGGAAAAGCTCTGCTTCGAGCATTGGAATAAATGTGAATTCAAGGTTTTCCTCACAGGACCCATCTACACAGTGATAACCAGGATCACATGTAACTTCTTCACACGTAGGAGCGGGATGCTCTTCGGTTGTAGTGGATGTGGACTGGAATGTTGACGAGGTGCTTGAAGCAGTTGGCTGAGTTGTAGTTGAAATTTCAGGAGCCACTGTTTCACCAGCTCCTGTTTCATCGTCATCACAAATAGAATTAAAATTTTGATCAAGACAACACTCTGAGCCAACACGAATATACGGCGAATTACACACAACCCCAGATTCAGACGTTGAAACAGGCAAATCGGCGCCCCCAGCAGTTTCATCACGATCACAAATACGGTTGTCATCAGCATCAAGACAACACTCAAGCCCAACCTTGATATACGGCTTATCACAAGAGACCTGCTCACCTCCGCCGGATGCCTCAGGCTGAAGACATCCTGCAAAAAGAATCGCAGCCAAAAAGACCACTGTAAAAAAAGCCAACCTAAAAAATCTTGTGCCCATCACCCCTTAACTTATCCACAACCATTTAATAACCTTTTCACAAAACAAAGAACACACATACACCACCAACTATATAACCCAAAATCAGACAAACCAAAAAAAACCTGCACTCGTAGCCTAGCCCGGATAAGGCACTGGCCTCCTAAGCCAGGGATCAGGGGTTCGAATCCCCTCGGGTGCGTGCAAGCCTTTTCTGTGTAGAAAAGTTTTGCGAATCCAAAAGACCCGAATTTGCCTGCGGCAAATCCTCCTATGAGAGTATATTACATACAGCCTTTCTTTATGTAAAGAAACCCACTTCGCTTCACGAAATTTAAAAGCACGCTTTTAGGGCGCCAAAAAGAAACCCGCATTCCCCCTACGGTCGAATGCTCCAAAATTTTGTGAGTATAATGAAACTGGATTTTGAAAAGAATCTCGTTTATTTAAAAAAATAATCTTTGGGAAAAATTTAATAGTAATAAAACTAAATTACAACATAGTTTTAAGAAAGGAGGCATTATGGCAAAATATCAACTCGTTGAAGATGGTGGAAAAAAGTTTTTTGTAATTCAATGCTACAATTGTGAAAGAAATGTAGTAGACATAGATCTTTCCCTTTATGAAGATTTAGACAAAAAACTTGTTATTGATGAAATACAGGCAGTGTATTGCGAAGATTGCTATAAATCTAAGTGAGCCCTGACAGTTTACGAGCCCAATATCCCTTATCTTATCCACATACCATTTTAAAAGGAACCATCAAGCAACTTCCGCAGTGATTTCTTCGCCTGCTTCAAGTGCGTCGAGTATTCGTTCACCGATCTCGCTGTGCTTACCAGTCTTAATCTCAGACTTACGCCCAACCGTTGCCATAAATAAGAAATTTCCGTCCACATTTATGTTAACCGATTTGCCCAGGTCTTTTCTGTCAAAAACAAGATGGATATATCTGGGGGACTCCTCAATCCTTAGATCAAGCTGCACCGGCTTTCGCACCTCAACATTCTCAGCAGCCCCCTCAAAAGGCTCGACATCAAGTTTAATCCCCAGCTCGCGCTCAAGCTTTTCAACACGCTTCCCCCCACGGCCAATAATCCGAGCAATAAAACGATCCTCAACAAAAATCGTGGCCCTACCATCACCCACAACAACATCCATCTTAGCCTTAGGCAGCAGCCGGGTGAGGCGCTCCTTAATCTTCTCAGCCGCAAGCCTGCTCGCAGGATTCGGCCGCGCCACCTCAACTTCCGAAACCTCCATCACAACAGTTTCATCACCGAAAGTGTATATCTCATACACCGGCTCCTCAGACTCAAAATCCCGAACCTCAATTACGGGCCGCGCGAGATCCGCCTCAGTCATCCCAGACGGGACTTTAACAGTTAA
This sequence comes from Methanobacteriota archaeon, assembly GCA_003230355.1. Lineage (GTDB taxonomy): Archaea > Hydrothermarchaeota > Hydrothermarchaeia > Hydrothermarchaeales > SZUA-236 > SZUA-236. The sequence goes on along the minus strand of QIDD01000200.1, from coordinate 117 downwards.
CTCAAGTTTATAGACGTTTTTTACCCAGCCCTCATGGATGTAGATCACAGTGTCCACGATCTGCGGGATCATGCCAAGTTCCACCCTTTTTATCAGCCGCTGCACAGCGTCAATCGC
>QIDD01000199.1 GCA_003230355.1 Methanobacteriota archaeon | reverse complement strand
CCCATGGCCATGCACTGCAGATATCTTTGGACTGTGAATGCCCGATCTCTTGTGAACTTTCTTGGTCTTCGGCTCTGCGTTCGGGCTGCACCTGAGCTTCGGGAGCTTGCGAAACAACTCCGGGCTATCGCGGTTGAAAAATATCCTGAGATATTCAAGGAGATCGACTGCCGCGGCCGAATACTCGGTGTCTGCCCTGAAAATGCGGTGCGCGACGGCTTCCCCTGCCCTTATAAGAAAGGTTCTGCCAGGATCCCCACTAAGGCTGAGATTAAATCAAAAAAATAGAGCAATTCACTCAAATGCCGGGCTTCACAATAATATAAATAGGATTCCCGTAAAAATAGAAGAATAAATGACGTGGGAGGATAATCAAGATGAGGCAAAAAGGGTTGACTGGTTTTAGGGCAGGGGTGTTTTTAGGTCTGCTTATGCTGATTTTCATGCTTGTCATTTTGAGCGGCTGCATATCATCACCTCAAAGTGCGCCAACAACCCCTAGTGTTCCCCTTACTTCTCTTCTACCGGATGCCGCTGCACCTGTTGAGATGACGGTAACAACAACGATTCCTGCAACAACCACGACTCTACAACTCATTCAAAAACCCTCCGGGCCCGCAGAGTACAGGCTGACCTTCAAAACAACTTGGAGCAATCTGACCCATCCCACGGATTTTCCTGAGAACCCTCATTTCTCAGGCCTCATTGGGGCAACACATAAACCAGGCATCCGACTCTGGAAGGAAGGAGAGCTGGCCACTAAGGGGATTGAAGCAATGGCCGAGGACGGTGTGAAACCGCCGCTAAGTCTTGAAATTGATTCTTTGATAGCCAGCGGCGGTGCCTGCACCAATATATCGGGCGGCGGTGTCAGCCCTTCGCCTGGGATACGAACCCTGGATTTCACAATAACGCCGGAGTGCACCTATGTTTCGGTTGTAAGCATGATTGCACCAAGCCCGGACTGGTTTGTAGGCGTGTCGGGTCTAGATCTAAATGATAACGGCGAGTGGGCCGATAAAATAGTTGTTGAACTCCCGCCATATGATGCTGGAACAGACCTCGGCCCAACCTACACCTCACCTGATGAAGATGCAGAAAATCCAGTTGCGATTCGCAAAATCGACTATGAACCGCTGCTAGTAGATGGAACCGTTGCGCCGATGGGGACATTCACGTTCATGCGTTTGGATTCCTGAATCAACAATTAAAGAAAAATAAGGATGTGTTGTTAAAAAAAGAGTTTATTAAAATAGGAGGCCGATATGACATCTGAAAGTGAACCGAAAGGCGCGATCCTGCAGAGAGATAAAAAGACCTATGCCATTGTTCCACGAATACCGGTGGGCCTGGCGAAACTTGAGAATTTTAAAGAGATAGCCAGGGTGGTTGAGAAATATAATATCCCGATTATAAAGATCACCTCTGGGCATCGCTTGGCCCTTGTCGGCATGAAAGGCGAGGTTGTTAATGATGTTTGGCGTGATCTCAAGATGGAGGAGGGCAAGGCCACTGAGCTGTGTCTGCATTATGTTCAGGCCTGTCCGGGAGATGCTGTGTGCAGATTCGGGGTTCAAGATTCGCTGGGGCTTGGAATTGAAATCGAAGAGTTCTTTTTAAACATGACCCTGCCTGCTAAGGTGAAAATCGGTGTGTCTGGCTGCCCATTTTGCTGTGGAGAAAGCTTTGTCAGAGATATCGGCGTTATCGGAAAGCGCAGGGGCTGGACCGTGGTTTTCGGCGGAAACTCAGGCCGGCGGCCTCGGATTGGCGATATAATTGCTGAAAACATTTCAAGAGAAGAGGTTATTGAGCTTTGCAAGCGCTCCCTAGAATTCTACGCAGAGAATGGGAAGAAGAAGGAGCGAACAGCCAGATTCATCGAGCGCATCGGAATCGAGGAGTTTAAAAAAGCAATATCGAATGGAGTGTGAATCGACAACAAAAGTTTACTAATTTTTAAATAATAGAGTTGCTTTAGGGAAGATAATAGATAATGTTAAGTCTTTGGAATATAGGAGAATAAGATGCCTCTTTTCCGCATGTCGAAAGATTCACTTGAACGTGTGCCTCAAACAAACTTTGATAATGAGAAAGTCCTCCAGTCACTCATTGAAAATAATCTTGATGTAGTATTTAACTGTCGTTTAATAGCTTCTGAATTTTCAACCACTGCGCAACACGCCGGGCGCATTGATACATTGGCTCTCTCAGAAGATAACAACCCAGTCATAATCGAATACAAAAAAGTCGAATCTTCTGACCTCATAAACCAAAGTCTTTTTTACCTTTCTTGGCTCGACGACCATCATGGAGATTTTGAAATTACCGCACAGAAACAACTAGGAAGCAATGTACTGATAGACTGGTCTGCTATCAGAGTTATTTGCATTGCTCCAAACTACAAGAAGTATGACCTTCATGCAGTCCAAGTTATAGGTGCTAATATAGAACTGTGGACCTATCGGTTATTTGAAAATGAAGTAATCTACCTAGAAGAGGTTTTTCAGAGAACCAGAGGGATTGAACTAACTAACTCGGTTGGCAGGAAGGATCCAAAGATGGTTGCTGCAGGCAAGAAAGCAGCTTTGACTAGAACTACTGGCACATATACGTTTGATGAACACATAAAAGGAAAACCAAAAAAGATACAAGAACTCGCTCTTGATCTTCAAGATTATGTCATGAGTCTTGACCCAGCAATTGAGCAAGCGCCAAAGAAATTCTATGTAGCATACAAAATGTCTCAAAACATCCTGTGTGCTGAAATCCAAAAGTCCAAAATTCTTATCTTCCTCAAACTTGACCCAAAGAAGGTTTCTAGCCCTCCAGAAATTTCAAGAGATGTTTCTAAGATAGGTCACTTTG
>QIDD01000198.1 GCA_003230355.1 Methanobacteriota archaeon | reverse complement strand
TTTTATGCCTAGAAACATATATAAGCCAAAAAAAGGATTAGATTACAATGACTGTTTATAAGAGCTATAACATCATAATTAAAGGGCAGGTTCAAGATATTGGTTTTAGAAATCTTGTAGAAAATATAGCAAGGAGTCTGAGCCTTAGGGGGATGGTGTATAACGATGTTGATGGGTCAGTTAAGATAATTTGTCAGGGTGCGGTTTCCGCTGTTAAAAGCCTGATCGACGAAATCTATTCTAAAAGCAGCAACGTCGGAGCTACAGTAGATGATCTGAAGCAGGAGGAGATTCACGCCAAAATATTTTTACCGCCAATGTTTTTCAAAGCTCCAACCGACGAGTTAAGTGATGTTTCAAGGAAATTAGACATAGGCATTCAAAGCCTCCAAAACATAGAAAGCAACACCCTGCCAACCCGAAATATTGAAAAAAATACTGAACTGTTAATAGATGGCAATCGTTCTTTAGTAACCGGACAGAAAGCATTAATCACAAGTCAAGAAAAGATGATTAACATCCTAGAACGGATAGCTGAAAAATAGATATTGATGACAGTTGCACTTCAAGTTCAGATACAACCCCGCGAATTTGATTATGGCTCGCACACCCGTGCGAAAAACGTTTCAACCTCCGGTTTCAGTGTCAAAATTGAAGAGGAAACCGACTCATCACACACTGCCGAAACGGTTAGTTACATCGCTATTGAACCTGGCACACTACACTCTGGAAGTGCAAAGGTCTCTGAAACCAAATACTACCCCTACGGCGTCACACAGGAAGGCGGAGCTGACAAGTACTTGTACACCGGTAAAGAGTTGGACATGGGGACAATTGATCTGCGCTTTTTCTGGGAAGCCTGGCTTGTGGAAAACTTTAAATGTGAGACTAGGTTAAAACAGGTTCATGCCGGTTTCAACTGAACTTCTGGAGATACTTGCCTGCCCGATCGACAAAAAAGACGTGGTTTATCACAAGGACTATGACTTCATATTCTGCGAGAAATGCGATATCCGCTATCCTGCGGACCGTGCCAATGAGAAGGATGTGTGTGCAAAATGCGGCGGCGGGGCCAAAAAGATCAAAGGCGACGTGCTTATCTGCAGCGAGTGCAACAGGTGGTATCCGATTATCGATGACATCCCACACATGCTCCCAGACGAGTTGAGAGAAGACCTGGTCTGACTATCTAACGATTAGTTTTTCAACACGTGCATATATCTCTCTGCTCTTTTCATTCAAGTATGCCCACTTTTCAGGGAGTGTCATTTTTTCATATCTTTCCATATCAATAATTGAAGATTCAAACGGCTTTGCATCCGTCATATCGAAATATTCTAATTGCTAATTTATAAATCTTTTCTTCTTTTGGTGTTTTACTACCATGTTTGGTAGAAATATATTAAATACCTTATCTTCCTTTCACACATCGGATTAACTTGAATGAAAATATATTGAAGATACTCTCTCAAAAAGGCGTTTTGGAGATTCTGGAAAATCTAGATCGAGAAAAGAGCCTCAAGTACAAAGAGTTAGAGGAATTTGTGGGCAATCCCAGCACCACATCCCGAAGGCTGAACAGCCTCGAAAAAAAAGGCCTGGTCGAGAGACATGTGTCATCTGAAAAATACCGGCCAGTCTACTACAGCTTAACAGACAAAGGGAGAAAGCTCCTATTTCTCGTAAAAGAAATGCGTGAAAGCTACGGATAAGGTTTAAAAGGTTAGATTTCACCGATTCTTTGCCGCTGTGATGAATGATGGGCAAACTGATTTTCCACACTTGATGGGAAAAAGGATGAACCCTATGAGCTCTGAGCGGAATATTCTCTCATCTTTATTGAATCGCGGCAAGAGAGATTCGCTCGCAGATAAGCTCTTTAACCGCCTTCTCAGCCGAACCGGGCACAACCCCCATCTCAGTGTCGGTAATTGAAAAAGCACGTTTCAACGCATCAAGCCGTGACTCGTCAAGCATGATTTCAACTTCACACACACCAGGGCCATCTGAAAAACCAGGGGGTATCTCCGCTCCAAAGACTACAACCTCCTGTGAACCATTAAGCCCATACATCTCCAGCGCACGCTTGATCTGCCGCTGACCCGAAGCCCATAAAAGGACTTCCACAAATATATTATCGCTGGTGTTACAGCCAGATTCAAAGGCCTGCTCCGCTTTTTCCACTGCAAGCCCGATGTGCTCAAGCCCGAAGAGCAGAGTAGAGTCGACAACCTGGATACCAGGGTATTTTTCAATGATGTCTTTCTCCACCGGACTATCACATCGGTAGGCTTTTATCTTCATATCTGCGCGTCCGATTGGCGGCGGCTGCAATTGCAGCTCTTCTTCTGATTATTCAAATCTTTCACCGCTGAAATAATCGTCTTCTTCACAGCCCCCTGGTTTTTCGCAATTGCCATCTTCAGCTCCTCTACTGTAAGCGGCTCATCTGTAAGCCCGCATCCATAGTTTGCCACCTGACAGATAGACGCATAGCAAAGCCCTGCCTCACGAGCAAGCGCTGTCTCAGGACATCCCACCATACCCACCACATCACCGCCAAGCATGCGCAGCATCTTGATTTCAGCAGGCGTTTCAAACCTGGGCCCTTCTGTGCACACATACACCCCGTGGCCGTGAACCTGCTGAAAATTCTGGGCTGCGCATTTTTCAAGGACAGATCGAACTTTAGAACAATAGGGCACGGACATGTCAACATGCACAGTTTCACTGTCAAAAAGCGTGTGAGCCCGATTCTTGGTTAAATCAATAAAATCATTGGGAATCAGAACGCTGCCAGGCTCGATTTTCAGGTCAAGCGAGCCCACTGAGTTTATGGAGATAACTGCGTCTGCATGGGCTGCGCGTATTGCCGCGATGTTTTT
>QIDD01000197.1 GCA_003230355.1 Methanobacteriota archaeon | reverse complement strand
TTCGATTGACTTTTTTCGGTGTCGAGCGACTAAGAATAATATTTACATTTTATCGGAGAGTTTTCGCACAGCGGAAACTCAGGTTTTTCTTTGGGGCAGATTTCTTTTCACAGAAAAAGAAAGGTGCAAAGGGTGACAAACGGGCCTACCGGGATTTGAACCCGGGTCTAGGGCTCCGGAGGCCCTTGTGCTGTCCAGGCTACACTATAGGCCCATATGGCTGTTGATTATATATGGAGGTTTTGCTCTTGCTTAGTTCATGTATAAGATTATTTCTGAGAGTTCGACTCAGTTTTATGTGCCTGTTTTAGGTGCTTTTGGGAGTCGGGTTAGTGGCGGGGATAGGAGGCCTCCTGTTTTTTATAACTCTCATATGTGTCTTAATCGCAGTTTGATGGTTTTTTTTATGCGTGCAGTTGGTGGAGGTGTGTTTGGTGATGTGCTTGCCGGTTCTGGTGCGAAGGGGCTTCGCGTTGCCCTTGAGGCTGGGTGCCCTGTTTTTTTGAATGATGCTAATTCTGACGCGGTTGATTTGATCCGGCGTAATGTGGAGTTGAATGGTTTAGAGGATGGAGGCGCGGTTGTAACTAATCTGGATGGGAATCGTTTTATGCTTGAAAACGCGGGGGAATTTGATTTTATTGATATCGACCCTTTTGGCTCGCCTGTGCCATTCATCGACGCGGCGCTTCTTGCCTCGAAGAAAAAAGGTTTTCTCGGTGTAACTGCTACGGATACAGCAGCTCTATCCGGCGTTTATCCTATGACTTGTTTTCGACGGTATCTTGCACAGCCTCTTCGCGGTGCGCTCTGCCATGAAGTAGGTCTGCGGATACTTGCCGGCTATGTTGTTCGAATGGGCGCAAAATATGACCTAGGTGTTGTCCCCGTTCTCTCACATTACACCCGCCATTATATGCGGCTTTATCTGAAGGTTAGGCGTGGTGTCAACGCCGCGAGTAAATCGCTCCAAGACATGGGTTTTCTCTATTACTGCTCAGAATGCAGTGTTTACAGCTATCTGCGGGAGGAGTTTCCAAGTAAAACCCTGTGCAGCTGTGGTGGCAGGCTTAAGGCTGCTGGGCCGCTCTGGCTTGGAAGCCTGCATGACCGCCGGATATTATCTGACATGCTGTCTATGGCTGAGCAGGAAAATGAGAAAAAACTCCTCACAACGCTTCTCGATGAACTGAGCCAGCCTTTTTTCTATGATGTACACCGTGTTGCAAGCGACCTAGGTGTGTCATCGCCGAAAATCGAGATTGTTCTTGAGCAGCTTCGAAACCAGGGCTTTGCCGCGTCGCGAACACACTTCACACCGGTTGGCGTGAAAACCGACGCCTCGCTCAAAGATGTTAAAAAAGCTCTGTCCTAAACTTTCACCGCGAATGCAAGCTTATGTGTGACTTTTTTGATTTTCACGGCCGCGGTTTCACCTACCCGACCTTCTTCAACGATGATTTTGAATCCCTCATGATATGCGACGCCGTCGCCATCTCGTCCCTGTTCCACAACAGTCACTGTTAACTTGTCTCCATAGCGCACCGGCGTTTTCAAGAGGCCTTTTCCAACGATATAGACTTCGCTGCTCTGCCTGCGCGATGCGTCGGGCTTTGCGATCTTCGCGAATTGAAAGCTGCGTTTAACCTCTGTAAAAAGCTCTTTTGTCATATCGCCTTGAAAGACTTTCACAATGAAATTCCCGCCCTCGCGCAGAAGCTCCAAAGCTGTGTTAAGCGCGCTTTTTGAAAGTGTCATCGAGTTATAATGGTCCACATCCCATGCCCCTGAGATGTCGGGTGACGCGTCGCTTATGACCGCGTCGAATTCAACGCTTTGGGATTTTACCGCAGCGATCGTTTCAGGCAGGGTCATATCCCCCTGGATTGCTATGATGTTTTCCTCCGGGAAGGGCTCGATTTCTTCGAGGTCAACGCCCACAACAACTCCAGCTTCACCCACAATCTCTGCCGCCATCTGCATCCATCCGCCTGGCGCCGCGCCGAGATCGCAGACCGCGTCACCCTGTTTTATCAAGCGGAATTTTTTGTTGATCTGCTTGAGCTTAAATGATGCCCGCGAACGATAATCCTCGCTCTTAGCTTTCTTGTAATAATACTCCCGTTTTCGATCGCCCTGCCATTTCTTGCCCATACACCTATTCTTGCACGGTTAATTTTATATTTACTCCGGTCAACATGGGATTTAGGTTTATGCTGGTAATTAGCAAGTCAAAAAGCGATAATGAAGTGGGTAAAGCGCTGAGCGCCCTGATACATGAGATTAATGAAGAGCTTGGACAAACAGGCGGTTTAATCTCAAACATTGAATGCGATGTAACAGCCGGACCCTTTGACGCAACTGTTTCAATCAGCGTTTTTATCGACGGAGACGAGCCCAGAGAAAAGTGCGTTATCGGGGTAAACGAGAAGGGTTACAGCCGCGAAAACTCAATGGCCAAAGCTGAAAAACAAGCCAACTCACTGCTTGAAGCTTTTGACGGCACAATCGCAGGAGCCTATGTTACAACTATAAGCAGCCTGCCAGGAAGGGTGTACACCACACTAATCGTTGCCTCAAACGGAGAAGAGGTAAACAAAAATGCGGTTATCGATTCTGAGAAGCGACGACGGAGGATTAAAAAAGGACTTGAACTCCTGGGAAACGATTCATCAGTGATAAATGTTGCACGGCTTGCTCGCGTCTTTGGCGTGTCGAGAACCATGATTTACAAAGACCTGGAATACCTCGGCTTCAAGAGGGGCTGAGAGGGATGTGATATGGTGGTTTTGCTTCTAACCGGGACGCCTGGCACTGGAAAGACATGTGTGGCCGGGGAGCTGTTAAAACAGGGCTTCAACATGATAGATCTAAATGAAGCGGTGGG
>QIDD01000196.1 GCA_003230355.1 Methanobacteriota archaeon | reverse complement strand
GTTCAAAATGCTGTTGGTAAGATTTAATAATAAAGATTGAAATCTTAAAAGATGGTTGGTCTAGAAAATACGACACTTGTTTTCATTATTCTTTCCATTGCATTATTCTTTTTGATAGTTCGTCCAGAAAAGGAGGGAGATACATATAGTAGGCTGAAGTGGATAACTGGAGCAATAATTTACTCATCTTTGATGGCAGGATATTCAGTTTCTAGAGTAACACACAATAGACAAACAGGGTTAATTACTTTCTTGACTCTTACTTTGATGGGATATTATATGGGTCTCACAGGGTTAATTATTGGATGGGGAATAATATACTTGGCATGGAAACAAATACCTGAAGAAAAAAAGGATTACTCCGTATGGTGGGATAAATACACAACGGTAAAACAGGTCAAATAATGTTACAGTATCAGGTGCAGACAATAATAAATAGATGTAATTACATTTAACAGTTATGGGTAAAGGCAAAGGCTCTAGTGGTGGCAATCCTAATTATCCTGCCAAGGCTGGAAAAGGCCCATCAGGCAAAAATAGAGGCAACACACCAAAGGGCAAGTAGAAATTAATAATTGAAGTCTGGTTTAATACCGAGTTCATGCATCTCATGTATCAATACCACGATGTTGTGAGCGATCACTTTGCAGAGCAGCTCGTTCTTTTGTGCTGTGAATTTCTTTGACTTTAAGGTTTCTCCGAACTTGGATTTTATCATGTGAAAGGCTGCCAGAAATGAGGGGTTGAGTGAGGGTTATAGGTTGAATCGCTTGGCGTGATCAATCCCATAGGCAAAGATTTTCACAAGGGTTTTTACATCAAAATTATAACACCCCATGATAAACGTGTAATCGCCCATGTGGGTTGCCAGAACCGCGCCGTCATCAAATTCCATGCCATAGACAGGCGGGCTGCTTTTCATTTTCATAAGCCCCTCTTCTTTGAGCGAATAGAATTCCTGTGCGTCCCTGTCGCGCTTGGCCGTCCATTTGATCACTTTCTCCGCGTTTTTATGGGCGGTAAGCATCTGTGAGAGGCTGTCCTCTGTAAAGCTTGTCTCGATTTTGAAGAGCCGTGAGAGCTTCTTTGATGGAATCGCAAGGTCGCTTATACTTGTGAGCCTGCGTTTTTCATCAATCAGTGATTCGATGATTTCATCAGGTTTTTTCTCAGCGATTTCCTCTACTTTTTTCACATGCAGAATTGGCTCTTCCACGGGTGCAGGCTCTGGTTCAACGGCCGCCTCAGCAAGGGGGGCCTGCTTTTTTCGAAGAACCTCTTTTGGAGAGGGTGGTTCTGGCCCGCGCTCGTCTGCACCTTCAATCTTGAGTTTTCTCAGCTTCTCGCTAAGATGGTTTTTCTTAAGCATAGGCAAATATTATTTGGAAAGCGACATGATGGCAGCTGCAATATCTCCCTCGGATTTGGAAAGCGCCTCGGCCGCCTCATCCTTTGAAACACCGGCCTGCGACGCCACAAGCTCGATGTCCTCATCACTCGCGCCGCCGCCCTCGCTCGTTTGAACGCTTTCAGACCCGCCTGAAATCTGATAGGTCTTCTGCCCCTGCATCTCAATTATGCTCACACTGGGGCTGGCTATTACGATCTCGCTGTCTTCAAGGCGAATAACCACCTCCTTTGCTGAAAGCTCCTTCATCTCCATGCCCATCTGGCGCATCATCTTCTTCATCTGCCTGGGATTCACATTAGGTAACATAGAGAAAAATTAGGCAAAGGTTTTATTTAAAATAGGCGGGTTAGGCTGATAAAGGTTTATTAACATGCTGGGTGGAATGTTTTTATGGCTGAAATGATTGATAAGCTTCTCGAATTCCTTTCTGAAGACCTTGGAACAGGCGACATTACAACGGATAGTATTTTGCCCAAGAATGCGATGGGTCAGGCAGCGATCATTGCCAATGAAACAGGCGTAGTTGCAGGTGTGAGAGAGGCCGGCCTGCTCTTTGACCACCTTGGGCTTGACCATGATTTTCTGAAAAAAGACGGGCAGGGGATTATTAAGGGTGAAACGCTCGTGGACATCCACGGAGGCCTGCGGGATATCCTCAGGGTTGAGCGGCTTGTTCTGAACATCCTGTCAAGGTTGAGCGGCATAGCGACATTAACTAGTGAATTTTCAGGCATCTGCAGGCCCTATGGGGTGCGGGTTATGGGAACCCGTAAAACAACCCCGGGTTTCAGAGCCTTTGAGAAAAGAGCGATCGAGATGGGGGGCGGCCTCCCTCATAGAATGGGCCTCTTTGATGCGGTGCTGATTAAGGATAATCATATATCGGCGGTAGGGTTAAAGGAAGCAGTCAAAGAGGCCAGAATAAAAAACCCGGGTGAAAGAATCGAGGTTGAGGTCTCCAGCCTTGAGGCGGCGGCTGAAGCCATAAACGCCGGGGCCGAGATAATCATGCTCGACAACCTTTCTCCAGATGAGGCGCGGGAGCATATCGAGAAGCTCGAAGAGCTGGGACTGCGCCGAGCCGTTGAGATCGAGCTTTCAGGCGGGATAGGACGAAACAACGTCAAAGCCTATGCAAAGGCAGGAGCCGATAGAATCTCCGTAGGCGCCCTTACAACAGGCTCAAAGTGGTTTGACTACAGCCTTAAAATTGTTTGAAGTAATGTTTCTTTCTTAAAGCGCTTCGAACTCGCTTTTAGGGGTGTTGTGCAAAAACGGCTGTCGCTGACCCCTTATCTTTAAAACTTGATCGTCTCTGTTGCCATGTCCACAGGCGGCGCCCTGCCGGTTGCAACCCAGGCCTCATAGACCCTCTCACCGGCGTTGAAGTAGTCCCACTCGTTGCCTCTGTTCTTCTCTCGCAGGAACTCTATGAACTCCTTTGAGGTGCTCTGATACCTAAGTGTCACAGTGGCCGAGGCAGCGCCCTCTGGGACAG
>QIDD01000195.1 GCA_003230355.1 Methanobacteriota archaeon | reverse complement strand
GTACGCAGATAGAAGGGCACGCCCTGCCAACGCCAGCTCTCGATTTCAAGGCGTAGCGCGGCAAAGGTCTCAGTATCAGAATCAGAGGCAACGCCAGGTTCATCACGATAGGCCACCACATTCGCGGCTCCCACTTTTCCTGGGCCGTACTGGCCGTAGACAACATCATCGCGTCCGATCTCTGCTATCTGCCCCAGAATCTTCACCTTCTCCTGCCTGATAGGCTCTGCATCAAAAGACGCCGGAGGCTCCATCGCGATGAGCGTGAGAAGCTGCAGCAGATGGCTCTGCACCATGTCCCGAAGGGCGCCAGCCCGGTCATAGTAGGCCGCTCGCTTTTCAACACCCAGCTCCTCAGAAACCGTGATCTGCACGCTTTCAATATGGTCTCGGTTCCAAAGCGGCTCGAAAAGGGTGTTTGCAAAACGCAGCACCAAAAGATTTTGCACTGTCTCCTTGCCCAGAAAGTGGTCAATTCTATAGACCTGGTCTTCAGAAAAGCCCTGTTTTTCAAGACTCTCCAGGGCAGCCGTCGCGGTTTTCAAGTCTGTTCCAAAGGGTTTTTCAGCGACAAGCCGGCGCCATCCACTGGAGGTATTGAGTCCTGCGCCCGCAAGCCCTGACACTGTTTTGGCAAATGCCTGTGGCGGGATAGCAAGATAAAACACCCGGTTCCCAGGGAGACCGTATACATGCTCGATTTCCTCAATCCTCTGGGCAAGCCTCTTGTATTCTTTTTCACCCCCCTGCCCGATAGACTGATAGTGGATGCATTCATCGCACCAGTTCTTCATCTGCATGTCCATTGAAAATCCATGGCCCTCCAAAACCTCGCCAACTAAGCGTCGATAACCTATGTCATCAAGTTCGGTGTTTCTGGCGACAGCAAGTATCTTTGACTTTCCCTGCAGGATGCTGTGTGCTGAGAGCTGGAAGAGCGCAGGCAAAATAAGCCTTTTTGTAAGATCGCCGGTTCCACCGAATATTACGAATACATGAGCTTCAAGTTCACTTTTAACCATACCTTAATTTCACCCTTCTTTTTTGATCTCATGGCCGCCGAACTTGTTACGCATCGCGGAGAGAAGCTTGTCAGAATAATTATCTTCCTCCCGTGAAAGCAGCCTGCGAAGAAGCGACATAGTGATAACAGGCGCGGCTACATTGAGGTCGATTGCCTCTGAAACGGTCCACCGTCCCTCGCCGGAGTCCTCAACAAAGGGTGCGATCCCTTCAAGACTCGGATTCTCGTCCAGTGCTTCTGAGATGAGGTCAAGCAGCCAGGAGCGCACCACAGATCCAAACCGCCATATCTCAGCGACACGGTGCAGGTCGAGGTTGAATTCATCTTTTCTGTCCATGATGGCGAATCCCTCAGCATAGGCCTGCATCATCCCGTATTCGATTCCGTTGTGCACCATCTTTACGAAATGGCCTGAGCCGCTGGGACCAACATGCCCCCAGCCCAAATCAGGCGCGGGCGCAAGTGTTTCCAGAACTGGGCGAAGTTGTTCAACAGCCCTGTCGTCACCGCCGACCATCATGCTGTAACCCTCAGTTAGACCCCAAATCCCTCCGCTTGTCCCGACATCCACATAATCTATGTCCTGTTCCTTGAGTGAGGCGGCTCGGCGCATTGTGTCTTTGTAATTAGAGTTTCCTCCGTCAACGATAGTATCGCCCTGGGTTAAAAGTGGTGTCAGTCCTTCGATGGTCCTGTCAATGGGCACGCCGGCCGGAATCATAAGCCACACGACACGAGGCGGCTTCAGCAGGCCGGAAAGCTCTTCCAGCGAATAGGCGCCTATCCCTCCATTTTTTGTGAAACGATCAACTGTCTCCCTGCTCCGGGCATAGCCCACAATCTCATGCCCGCCTTTTATCAGCCGCTCAGCCATGTTGCCACCCATACGGCCAAGCCCGATCATACCGATTCTCATAACCTCGCCTCCTTAATCTTCTCTGTAATTGTTTGAATTCCGGCTGTAACATCGCGTCCAAGATTGATTCGTATCACACGCCGTCCCCGGCTCAGAAGCGCGCGGTAATCACCAAGAGACTGGGCGCGGATTACATCATTGAATGTGTGCGGATCACCGGGAACCGGGACGTCCTGCTCTGGCTCGCTTAGAAGCTGGAGAAAAAGCCCTGTATTCGGCCCGCCCTTGTGTAACTGCCCTGTTGAATGGAGAAAACGCGGTCCATAGCCAAGGGTTGTTGCAAGACCTGTCTTTGTTAAAATCTCTTTTCTCATGCTTTGGAGCTGGGTCCAGGTTTCATGGCTTGGTTTTAGATAAGCATCGATTCCAAAGTAGTCGCCAGGTTTCGCCTGCCCAAGCCATTGTTCAATCGCGGAATCCAGCGCCTGCAGATCAGAAACTGAGATAGTGTCACGACTCTTACCGTCTCCACCGTTTTCCTGGGCCATCGCCTCACGGGCAAGCTCCTTCGAATGCTCAACATCAGGCTGGTTAAACGGGTGAATACCCAGAATTGTTCCCGCCGCGGCTACAGCTATCTCCCAGCGAAAGATCTCCATCCCGATGTCATATTTATCTTCAAGGCGGATTGTGATGGTTGGATGCCCCGCATTTTCGATGGATTTTATTGTTTGGTCAAGCTCCTGGTTGTCGCTGCCTTCAAGTCGGAAATAGACGAAAAACCGATCGCCGCCATAGGAACTCGCCGGCGGTTCAGATGCAACTGGGAGGATTCCGCGGCCGATTTTACCTGTGCTTTCAGCGATGAGCTGCTCAAGCCAGCCTGGAAAAATGGATATCTCTTTTGACGCTAGAAACGTTGCTTTTCCCCTGCCGGAAAGGGCAAGCTCGCCCAGGGCTGCGCCGAGCATTAGGCCCGGTGTTTTACCAACGGATACGCAGAATGCGCAGCCCTCAGCCGCAACCCACGCCCGGTCAAGGA
>QIDD01000194.1 GCA_003230355.1 Methanobacteriota archaeon | reverse complement strand
ATTAAAAATATAACTGTGATAAGTTTCTCACCGCAGCCGAGCCAAAAATACCGCCACCACAGATAATCCCTATTTCAGCCTTGAGCGGCATAATGCAGATGAAATAGGAGCAGCAGAGCAGGGAAGTATGGCAAGGCTTATCAACTATTATTGTGAATTTTTCCCTATGGCCCTTGGCGAGGATTTTGCTCTTTACAGTCTACAGGGATTTGAAATAGTTTTATCCTTTGTTATCACCCTTGGGCTTTTGATTTATGTTACAGTTAATAAAGAAGTCTTAATGTCAGATAGGAGCAGAAAGGCATTGAATGAAAATATAGGTCTCTTCTGGGCGGTTTTAATTCTGCTCTTCACAGCCCTTGTATTGTTTCTTGCCTTTGAAACCCTTGATATGGCAGGCATTCTTTCCGAGGGGGCGCACAGCAGTTTTAGTTCTCTTCGAACACTGCTTGTGACACTTACCTTTTTAATTTTAGACCTCGGCCTGGTGTCTGCATTTTGGCTGACCCATCGGATCAGGAGGGCTACACATTGAATCTGGCTGATCTGCTCTTGTTCTTTGTCCTAGCCTTCAGCTTCGCAGCGGTTGTGGAAATCCTTCATTTCATCCCCCTTGCAAAAGGAATTATCGACAAACAAATCTATGAGAAGATGTTTGGAGTGGCCCTAGTTTTATTAGTCTCTTTTCTCTTCTTTGAATCTGCTTTTTTCATTGAATATTTCATGCATGAGATCGCGCTCAGCAGGATTCTTCTCCTAGTTTCAATGGGCCTGGTTCTTGTTGAAACCGCAATTGTTCTGAGGAGAAACACCACCGAGCTTCAGATCGTCAGGGCGACTAAAGATATATTGGAGCGGTCTGAAAAACGTTATAAAAATCTAATTGAAACTATGAACGACGGCTTCTGGATGATTGATGAAAACCATTTGACAACACAGGTTAACCAGAGAATGTCCGAGATGCTGGGCTATAGTGAAGGGGAGATTCTTGGAAAGGATGTATTGAGCTTTGTCGAGCCAGAGAATCACTCTACTGTAAAAGAACATCTTGAAAAACGGCGCAAAGGCATGTCAACAACCTATGAGATAGGGTTCAAACAAAAAGATGGAGCCCGACTTGCGGCCATGGTATCAGGCTCACCAATATTTGACGAGGAAAATAACTACAGAGGCAGCTTCGCAATCATAACTGACATCACAAAAAGATTTGAGCTTGAAAAGAAGATACGATCATACTCTCTTGACCTTGAAGGGATGGTTGACGAGCGCACAAAGGAACTCACCAATGCCAGAGACTCTCTTGTAAACATGCTTGAAGACCTAACAGAATCTAAAAAAGATCTAGCCCATGCCTATGACAAGCTTAAAGACATGGACCGGCTCAAGACATATATCATCTCGAACATCTCCCACGAACTTCGAACGCCCATTACAATTGCTAAATCTGCAATTGAACTTATCAGTGAGCAGCCGGCACCAGATGATATGAATCGTTATATCTCAATGTGTGAAGGTGCCCTTGTCAGGCTGAATGACCTCGTTGAAAACCTAGTGGAAATCTCATCGATCTATAAAGGCAGCTACATTATGTCGAGCAGAACCATTGAAATTGACAGTTTAGTTCGTGATGCAATAAAGGAAGTTCAACACACAGCAGCAAAGAGAGATATTAAGATAATTTTCACACCAAAAAAAACATTTTCAAATGTGCTTGCAGACCAAAACGCAGTCTATCGAGCAGTCTCCAATATCCTTGATAACGCCGTCAAGTTCAACCATGAAGGAGGGCAAATAGAAATAACAACTAAAAAAGTAGGTGATTTCATACAGATAGCCTTCAGCGACACTGGCGTAGGGATAGCCGAGAAATACCTGACCAGGGTCTTCGAACCATTCTATCAGATAGATCCCTCAACCACACGGCGCTTCGGCGGAACCGGGATCGGCCTCGCCCTTGTAAAAGCCCATATCGAGGGGCAGAAAGGCCGCGTCTGGGTTGAGAGCAACAAGGGAAAAGGCTCTATATTCTATATTACGCTGCCCCTTGCAAAGTAGAAAGATTTATGAACGCGCCACACCCCATTTAGGGTTGGTGAGTCCCTATGGATGAGATACTTGAAATTCTGGTAAACGACGCGAGGACGTCTCCAGAAGAGATCGCGGTGATGGTGGGTAAAAGCCGGGCTGACGTTAAAAAGTCGATTAAAGCCTTTGAAGACAACCATACCATTCTAAAATATACAACTGTAGTCAATAGAGAAAAGACTGATTCCCTTGTGCATGCGCTTATCGAAGTCACGGTAGAGCCGCAGCGAGGCATAGGATACGACGCGGTGGGAGAGCGGATAATAAACTTCCCAGAAGTTGTCACAGCCTATCTACTGTCCGGTACATATGACCTGCTCGTAATTGTTGAGGGAAAAGACCTCAAAGAAGTGGCCTCATTTGTCTCTGAAAAGCTTGCGACACTTGACCGTGTTACAGGCACTGTCACCCATTTCCTTTTGAAAAAATACAAGGAGCACGGCGTGGTATTTCACGAGAAAGAGAAGAACAAGCGGCTCCAAGTTTCGCCATAAACATAGACGATGAAAGACAGAATATCCACTGCAGCCAGATCCGTGCCACCCTCAGGGATCAGAAAATTCTTTGAAATGGTACTCGGCATGCCAGAGGTCATATCACTTGGCGTGGGCGAACCCGACTTTGTGGCACCCTGGCACATCCGTGAAGCATGCATATACTCCCTTGAAAAGGGATACACCATGTACACCTCAAACTACGGCCTAATCGAACTTCGAGAAGAGATTTCAAAGGCCTACAACAAATGGCACAACCTCGACTACAACCCTGAAACTGAAACACTCATAACAACAGGCGTAAGCGAGGGATACGACCTGGCGATAAGAGCCCTTGTAAACCCAGGCGA
>QIDD01000193.1 GCA_003230355.1 Methanobacteriota archaeon | reverse complement strand
AAGCACGCCCTGGCGTATCCGCTTGCCCATCTCCCGCTCCAAAACCCTGGGCGCCTCTTTCGAATGGTTCACCCAGACCTGGACTATCGCGCCGCGCCGCCCGTCAGGAGTCTCATCACCTGTAAGCCAGCCTTCAACACCAGCCTCTGATTCACCGAAGACCGTGCAGGGAAGCGCGGTTGCAGAACGTGCCGCCCGCTCAAGCCGCTTTTGATCCGCGGCGGTTACAATAAATCTGCAGAATAAGCCGTCAAAGGCCTCAGCATAAGTATCCTCGATTGGAACGCCGCATATCTTCATAGATTTATTTTTAAGCTGCAAAGTGCTATTAATATATATGGATGCGACTGATGGCGAGTTTCTAGTCCGATTGGCTAGAAAGGCGATTGGCGAGTATCTTGCAAGTGGAGCCGTGATTCGGCCGCCGAAAGATGTGAATGCCAAGTATCTGGAAAAGCGAGGTGTCTTTGTGACCCTGCACACCCATCCCGCAGGGCGTCTTAGAGGCTGCATCGGATTTCCAGAGCCCATTAAACCACTGGCAACGGCTGTAATCGATTCAGCGATTTCTGCTGCAACAGGAGACCCGCGTTTTCCACCCCTGAGTTTAAGCGAGCTATCAGACGTGGTTATCGAGGTAACCGTTCTCACACCGCCAGAGCGGGTTATTGCTAGGGAGCCGGATGATTACCTACGTCAAATTGAGGTTGGCAGGCACGGACTGATAATTGAAAACAGAGTTCACCGCGGCCTTCTCCTTCCCCAAGTGCCGGGTGAGCAAGGCTGGAATAGTGAGGAGTTTTTAGCAGGGCTTTGCATGAAGGCAGGTCTACCAGAATCTGCCTGGAAGGAGAGAAACACCCGGCTCTACAGGTTTGAGGGCGCGGTCTTTTCAGAGACAACGCCTGGTGGGGCGGTTGTGGAAAAAGGGATTTAAGGGTGTGCCTCGGCTGATGCGAGTAGTCGGCTTCCTTTGAATGGATAAGTTTATATCGGGGCTGATTTCTATTGTCTGATTCAAGAGCGGTTGAAATGGTTTTCATTAGCGTTGACAGCGAAAGATGCGATGGATGCGGTGAATGTGTAAGTATCTGCCCCTCCAGCGTCTATACAATTGAAAAAGGGCTTTCTCAGCCTCTTCATTCGGATGAGTGCACGTGCTGCTGTGCCTGTGTTGTAGCCTGTCCAACAAACGCTATCGAACATGAAACCTGCTAAACAAGCCTCTCTTTTTGACTTTTAAAGGCAAAGATTATTTACACTAACCTTCCATAGAAATATTGTATGGGGGCTAGATCCAAGGTTTCGAAGATCATGAAGCGCGATGGGCAGGTAGTTGAGTTCATGCCTGAGAAAATCGCCGCCGCAGTTGATAAGGCGCTCAAGGCTGTTGGGGAGGCCGGGGGTGAGGCGGTGTCTGTTGATCTGGCCAGGCAGGCTGAAGAGCGGGTGCATGCAAGATTCAGGGGTCGGACGCCCACTGTGGAGGATGTGCAGGATATTGTTGAAAAAGTCCTTATTGAAAGTAAACATGCAAAAGCTGCAAAGGCCTACATTCTCTATCGGCAGAAGCGTGCTGAGCTTCGTGAGGCAAAGAGGTTTTTCGGAGTCGCCGATGATCTCAAACTCGGTGTGAACGCAGTCAAAGTCCTTGAGCGCAGGTATCTATTGAAGGATGAATCTGGCAGGGTTGTTGAGACTCCGAAAGAGATGTTTCGACGTGTTGCAAATGTCGTCGCCTCTGTTGAGAGAAAATACGATGAAAAAGCGGATATTTCAGTCTGGGAGAATCGGTTTTACAGGCTTATGACTGATTTTTTGTTTCTCCCAAACTCGCCGACACTCATGAACGCCGGAACCAGTCTGGGGCAGCTTTCCGCCTGTTTTGTAATTCCGGTGGAGGACTCGATTGCCGGGATTTTTGACGCCCTCCAGGATATGGCGCTTATCCATCAGTCGGGCGGGGGTACTGGTTTTTCATTCTCTCGGCTTCGACCCCGTGGAGATGTGGTCAGGTCCACTCACGGAGTTGCATCAGGCCCGGTGTCCTTTATGCGGGTCTTTGACTCTGCGACTGAGGTGATAAAACAGGGTGGACGGCGCAGGGGTGCAAATATGGGTGTGCTCAGGGTGGATCATCCAGATATTATTGAATTCATATCTGCAAAGCACGTCGATGGCGTGCTTTCGAATTTCAACATCTCTGTGGGTGTGACAGATGTGTTTATGCGGGCGGTGCAGGAAGATGCCATGTATTCTCTAATAAATCCGAGGACCGGACAAGCGGTAAAAGAGCTACGGGCAAAAGAGGTTTTTGATCTTATTGCAACCGCTGCGTGGCGAACAGGCGATCCTGGCATTGTCTTTCTCGACAAGATTAATGCGGCGAACCCTACCCCGCTTCTCGGAGTGATTGAAAGCACGAATCCTTGTGGAGAGATGCCACTTTTGCCCTTTGAATCCTGTAACCTGGGCTCGTTAAACCTCTCCTCCATGGTCAGGAATGGAAAAATCGATTTTGAACTGCTTAAGTCCACTGTCAGGCTTGGCGTGCGGTTCCTGGACAATGTGATTGATGCGACGAGGTAAGAATGACAATGGGAAATCGAAAGATCGGGCTTGGTGTGATGGGTTTTTCTGAGATGCTTATCCAGCTTGGAATCGCCTATGACTCGGAGTCGGCGCTTGAAATTGCTGAGGGTGTTATGAGCTTCATCTTTGAAAAAGCGGTTGAAGCATCGGTTGAACTTGCCGGGGTTCGGGGTTCATTTCCAAACTTTGCTGGAAGCACATGGGAGGAGCAGGGCTTTACCCAGATGCGAAACGCCGCTGTTACAACGATTGCGCCCACAGGCACGATAAGCATTATCGCAGGCACCACAAGCGGGATTGAACCGCTTTTCGCAGTCTCATTTATTCGAAATGTGATGGAGGGAACCCGGCTTCTAGAGGTGAATTCATTATTCGAAAGAACAGCGAAAACACGAGGGTTTTATTCAAAGGACCTTATGATAAAGCTTGCCAAGGGCGCACCGTTAAAAGAGATTTCAGATGTCCCTGCTGACATAAAGCGGCTCTTCACAACAGCCCTGGAGATCAAGCCGGAGTGGCATGTGCGCATGCAGGCAGCCTTTCAAAAACACGTGGACAACGCCGTGTCAAAAACCGTAAACCTCCCATCAGATGCAACAATTGAGGATGTGCGCAGCATCTTCCAACTCGCACACGAACTCGGATGCAAAGGCATAACAGTTTACCGATACGCAAGTAAAAATGAGCAAGTTCTCTCCATGGGCCCTGCATATCTTAAAGAAACAATAGAGGAGGAGCAAATACTGGCCGGCTCCGAGTTTGCAGGGGGTTGTCCCACTAGAAAGTGCTAAAATGGTACGTAAAATAAGGGATAATCGACCTAAAAAAGGCCAATGACAGTTAGTTGAAGTCGTCTATGAAAAATGCATATTCCACGTCGTTTATGTAGAAGTGAAGGGTTGCGTTCTTTGTGAAGATTCCGATTTCCGGTTCGAAATAAAGGCTGCCGCTGATGGTTCCGCCTGGGTGCAAGGTTGTCTGAGGGAGTTCATCGTCCTGGCTAGTAGCGAATCTTGAGTGCTGCTCGCCTGCATCATCAACTATGGCGGGTGTAGGGTTGAATCTGATTGGTACAGGTTTGTCGCCGTTATTTTTAAGTGTGAGATCTGCACGTGCTAGGAGGCGGGATCTGCCTGATATTACGAGCTCGAGCCTTGATTCAAACTTGTTGAGAGTTACGTTGAAGTGTTCTTCTGTTTCCGCCTTCTGCTCTTCAACTGTCAGGTTCAGAGGAGGTGGGATGATGTGCTCTGGACCCACGACATCCACGGTGAAGCTGTAGGTTCCGCTGGGGATAGATAGAGAGAGGTAGAGGAGGCCCGGACCTTCTGAAACCCGCTCGTAGTAGAGTGAGCGTGAGATCTTGCCGTTCGGCAGGAGCAGGCCGAGTGAGGTTAGCTCGTCAGGCGTTCTCAGGCTTACGAGGGTGGATTGGTTTTCGTTGCTGTTCAGAACCGCGGAGACCACGCGTCCGATTGAAACAATCTCGGCGCCGTTGTTTTCGATGTCGATTTTCGCACGGGAGTAATAGCGACCGTTTGAGAGGTATTCTTCGAGTCCGTCTATTCGTACGAGAAGCTCGCCCACAGAGACCTGCGCGCCGCTTTTGACAGAGGGTGTTTTAAAAGATTGTTCAAGACTCTGACTCGTCATGTTAGCCCCGCTAACACCGCTTACAGTGTAGTAATATTTGTTTCCAGGAAGAAGGCTTGGCAGCACTATCTGATGAGCCGTTGTGGAGTCGTTATCTACTTCAGAATACTGGTACACAGCAGGGGATGTGCCGTAGCTTACAATGCTGTTTGTGGCTATGTCGGTGTTCCATTCTATCACGGCTGATGAAGTGTCAGGAGAAGCCTTGACACCTGTAATCACTGGCGGGGCGGGCGGAGCCTCGTAGAGGGTTGTGAAATTATATTCCCTGCTTTGAGCGGCAACGCCGTCATGACTCACGCTTCCCACGCGGTAGTAGTATGTTATGCCTGAGATCAGGCCGGACAACGCTATGTTGTGGGATGTTACATAGTCTCGGTCACCCAGGGATAGCGTGTATTTGCCAGGTTCCATGCCATATCGAACTAGGCTGTCAGAATCCTGGCTGGTAGTCCAGACTATCTCCGCAGACCCAGTGTCTGCTGTTGCAGAGACCTCGCTTATTGTGATGATTGAGGGCCCGTTTGTAACTGGAGGAATAGTTGGCTCAGGCGTTTCAATCGGGCCTGATAGGCATCCGCTCACCAGCACAATTAACAGCGCCAGCGCTAAAATGCACGCCGCCTGTTTACAGTTTCGATAGCTCATAATATCCTCTGTTCAATGGTGGTTTAGATAAATATCTTTTCATTGTTTTACAATCCTTTTTGACTCTATGTTGTTTGTTCTGCCTACAAGAACCCATCCCAAGGGCAGCCGGGAAACTGCTATTGTTAAAATCCATGAGAGTGCTAAAGTGAGGAGAAATAGCAGGTTGCGGTTTAAAATGATTGTGGAGAGTGGTTCAAGTATGACTAGGTGTGCCAGGTATATTCCGAATGAGTATTTTCCAAGTGATGTGACGGGTCTTAAAGCGATATGTTTGCTTGGAAAGTTTGATTCTGAGGCGAGTTTATATGCTGCGATGATAAATATCAGTGCGTAGACGAAGGTTTGTTTTCGCAGCCAGAAGATACCCATTTTGTTTACGGCCGGTATACCGGTGGATGATACGAGGTATATGAGTGACGCCATCAATAATATGCCCAGGAATTTAAATGATAGTTTTTTGATTGCTCTTTGAGTTTCTTTTTTCTCTAGGTCTTGCCCGATAACCGCGCCCAGGATGAAGTAGGATATCCAGAAGATAAATATCCTCCGGGGCAGTCGTTCAGGGATGAGTGGAAATGCTTCATAGACTGCGATGAAGGCCAGGTTAACTGTGATTGCGAGTGTG
>QIDD01000192.1 GCA_003230355.1 Methanobacteriota archaeon | reverse complement strand
GGGCACAAACTCTGTAAAACCCCCGGTTTCATCTTGGATTGTGCGTAGAATATCCAGGTGGTTTATCCTGTGCTCCGGGCGCTCAATGTGGCCGTAGAGCATGGTTGCCGTAGTCGGGATTCCAAGGCTGTGAGCAGTTTTTACAACAGAGATCCATTCATCAGCAGTTATCTTTCCAGGGCAGATTACCTCTCTTATCTCACGGTCAAATATCTCAGCCGCAGTCCCAGGCATTGAACCCAGACCTTTCTCCTTCAAAACCCTGAGCGTCTCCCTCACTCCAAGCCCGCTTTTCCCAGCCATATAGGTGACTTCCATTGGCGAGAATGCGTGGATGTGGACGTCGCATTTTGACTTGACTGATTCAAGAATCTCTGTATAATAGTCCAGGTCCAGGTCCGGGTGCAGACCGCCTTGTATGCATACCTCTGTTGCGCCTGCTGCCGCAGCATCTAAAACGCGTTTTTGCACATCTTCAGAGGACATTAAAAACCCTGACTTCGATGTTTTACCAACTCGATAGGCACAGAACTTGCAGCTCCCCTGGCATATGTTTGTAAAATTAATGTTGCGATTTACAATATATGTTACAGCATCACCGCATTTTTTCTGCCGCTGCAGGTCTGCCGCAGAGCCCAGGGTGAAAAGCGAGTCTGAGAGCAGGAGATCATATGCCTCTTCTTTTGAAATCCTCCTGCCCAAAAGCGATTTTTCGATAATGTCTGCAGTCTCTTCGTTAACTTCGATCATCGTACAAAGCCGTCCTCTGAGGCAATTGATGCTGCCAGGGTTTTTAATCTTTCTGGCACGAGTTCCATGAACTCAGGGTAGACCGGCAGCCTCTCCCGAAGCATAAAACCCTGTTCTGCGGCAATGCTTTGCAGACGCTCAACAGTAGGCCACTGGTCACAGGGATTCACAAAGTCCGGCGTTATCGGGGAGACACCGCCAAAATCATTTGCACCATGCCTTAGAAACACGCCTTCTCTGCCGGGATTTAGATTCGGCGGAACCTGCAGCCCTATTTCTGGAAACATCTCCTTCGCAGTTTCAAGGGCACTGATAACACGCTCCAAAGAGGGCTCAGGAAGGTCAGCCATCACCGTTCCTGGCTTGGGCCTGAAGTTCTGGATGATAAGCTCCTGAATATGGCCGTATCTATCATTAATTTCTTTAATCGCAGCAAGCGAATCTACAACCTCACTGTCTGTTTCGCCGATGCCGATCAAAACACCGGTTGTAAAGGGTATTTCCAGCCTGCCCGCCTCTTCAAGCACCCTGAGCCTGACACGCGGGTGTTTACCAGGGCTTTTCTCATGCGCCATCCCAGGTTCACAGAGCCGCCTGCTTGACGATTCAAGCATAAGCCCCATTGAAGCGTTCACATCCCTGAGCATCTCAAGGTCCCGCCCTGTAACCGAGCCTGGATTACTGTGTGGAAGCAGGCCGAGATTTATCGCGTCAAGACACAAGTCACGCAGGTATTCGATAACCGTTGAGTACCCCCAATCTTCAAGCCGCTGCTTAATCTCAGGATAGACCTCGGGTTTTTCGCCGAATGTGAAAAGCGCCTCAGTGCACCGGGCAACTGCACCTTTTTTCAAAAGCCCAAGCACTGAATCCCGGTCCATAATTGTTGGCGACTCAGACCGATAGGTGCAGTAAGCGCAGTTGTTATGGCAGGCATTGGTAAGGGGTATAAAGATGTTTTTTGAAAACGTGACGATAGACTTCATAGTCAAATTAGATGTGTTTAAAGCGGCAGGCTTCGAAGCCAGTCTATATCGCTGCGATAGAGGGCCCGAATATCGGTGAGATCAAGTCTGAGCATGGCAAGCCGTTCAAGTCCCAGGCCCCAGGCCAAGACTGGATAAGTGATTCCCAGCGGCTCTGTAACTTCAGGCCGAAATATTCCGGCGCCGCCAAGCTCAATCCAACTTTTTTTCTGCTCGAAATAGACCTCCACCTCAAGAGACGGCTCGGTATAGGGGAAATAAGCCGGCCGAAACCGAATTTTGTCAAAGCCCATCCGGCCGTAAAATTCCTTGAGTATTCCAAGCAGGTTTTTAAAGCTCACATCACCTGCGACGATTCCCTCGATTTGATGAAACTCCGGCAGATGCTTGTAGGATATGCGCTCGTTTCGAAAGACACGTCCGATGCTGTAGACTTTGATCGGCAGTTCCCTGCCTTCAGCAAGCCTGCGAATCGTAGTCGAAGTGGTGTGAGTTCGAAGCAGAGTTTTAGATGCGAGACGTGGATCCCATTTATATCCCCAGCCGCTGGAGCCTGTTTCACCACCGTCGCCATGCACACTTGAAACACTGTCTACAATCGATTTTTCTGGAAGCCCTGCAGCCCCAGGTTTTTCA
This sequence comes from Methanobacteriota archaeon, assembly GCA_003230355.1. Lineage (GTDB taxonomy): Archaea > Hydrothermarchaeota > Hydrothermarchaeia > Hydrothermarchaeales > SZUA-236 > SZUA-236. Next base: position 580 of record QIDD01000192.1, on the reverse strand, counting down.
AGGTAAAAAGTATCCTGCATCTCCCGCGCAGGATGATCCTGCGGGACAAAAAGCGCGTCAAAATTCCAGAAATTCGATTCTACGATTGGCCCGGAAATCTCTTCAAAACCCATTGAAACAAATATGTCAGCGATCTCTTCGATCATCCGCGTCATAGGATGGGTTTTAGCAGATAGCTGCGCAGCCACGTTGGACTTGACATCATATCTGCGAAAGGACGTGTCAGTCCAATCACCTGTTTTCAACATTTCATGGGTGAGCTGCCCTATCTCATCAGACTCAGTAATTCCGCTCGTGAGAAGCTCGGCTCCTTTTTCTGTAAGCCTGATTTCACGGCTGATCTTCTCCTCAACCTTTATCACGTTTTTACGTGATGCCAGGGGTTTTATCCACTCCTTAAGCAAAGGATTAATTTCAGACCCTTTTAGTTTTCCCTTTGTAAGCAGCTTGAGAAGTTCTTCGTCAGGAGTTCGGTTGCTTCCTTTCTCTGTTAGATGCAGTTTCCCATCTTTAAAATCAGCCATCTCCTTTTTTCGAAGCCAGCCAATCGCGATTCCAACCAGTGCTGGAGCCATCTTCT
>QIDD01000191.1 GCA_003230355.1 Methanobacteriota archaeon | reverse complement strand
CGCGCTCCGTCACGCCTAGCATGATATATCAGGCTGCTCGTCTTAGGATAATGATGAGTCTCCCAGGCAGCACCGCCATAGCAGGTGCCGCGGGCATGATCCTCCACAAGCTCCACCACAGATCCATCAGTCATTGCAACAATGCGGCTGTATGGTGAAACCCAGAACTTATCTTCAAAGCGTTTTTTAATATCCTCAGGTTTCAAAACATCCATATATCTTCACCCTAACTCGTCCATTGCCAGATCAATTGCTGAGCATGCGCCGCACCGCACACACCCTGCGCGATGCCTGTTCATCTGAAGCCCGCTTTCATGTATTGCATGTGCGAGATCGATATATAATTTTTTCATATAATACGGGTCGGGCGGCAGATGGTTTTCAAGAAGTGCTCCCTGCAGCGGTCGGAATGGAACAAGAAAGGGTATAACACCTAGAGACGTTAGTTCAACAAACCCTGGTTTCATGAGCTTCGGATCTTCACCGAGACCTGCGATTACAATTGTGCTCACCTGGTTTTCACCAAAGATTTCCACGGCAGATTTAAGCGCGCCTCTGTAATCAAAGCCGAGTTTACCTGGGCACACTCTTTTCAAAACCTCTTTGTCAAAGCTTTCAACATGGATTCCGATTGTGTCAGCTCCAGAGCTGTGTAATCGTTCAAGCCCGCGTCTGTCAGGGGGTGTGAGCTGCACGTGAACTGGGAGATCAACATTTTTTTTAACCGCTGCCACTGCATTTGAAAGCATCCCGGATCCGTGGTCTCTGAGATCGGGGGTTCCAGTTGTAACTGTCATGTGTGTTATCCCGTCCCTAGCCGCCTCCACTGCCACCTCCGCAAGTTGATCTGGCTTTTTTTCAAGCACTGTTCTGCCTGCTTGAAGTGATGATTCGATTGTGCAGAACCCGCATCCCAAACCCTGTTTTTTTAAAATGCAGCTCTGGTAGAGAGTTGTTGCCAGACAGTCTCTTCCGTGGAGGAGAGCTATCTTTTTCATGGGCACGCCGTCAGAAGTTTTTTTAGTGTAAAAATTGGGAGGACCTATCTTTTTCATAGGATAGGATGCCTCCTCTGTCACCGCCGATAATACACCGCCTTGCTGTGCCAGCCGTATTTTTGAACCGCCGGCATCACTGCGAAACATGGGGATGTTTACTAGAAATTCATCGACTTCAGCTGCCAGCCCTGCAGGTCCTGCGCCTCCTATGCGACCCGCTCCAAGCAGACCCATGTCACCGGAAAATCCCTTGCAGAGAAGATGGGTCTTAAGCGAAAACCTGTCCATAAACAGATATTTGGGAGAATGATATTTATAATGGTATATTTGAAATGCCCATTATGGCAGGAATAATTCTTCGCCCAATCTACAGCCTCTATGAATACCGGCTGCTGCGCAATGTGAAAAAACGCAGCGTGCCAGTTCACATCGGCATGATAATGGATGGAAACAGAAGAGCAGCAATCGCGCTTCGAATCCTTCCCTGGGAGGGACACCGGATGGGCGCGGAAAAAGTTGATGACGTAATCGAATGGTGCATTGATATAGGCGTTGAAACCGCAACTTTGTACGCCTTTTCCACTGAGAATTTCCAGAGGCCGCCTGGTGAGCTTGAGCGTCTTTTCGACCTCTTCGAAGAGTTTTTGAACAACGTCGCAGGAGACGAGCGCATCCATAAAAACAGGGTTCGAGTTCGTGCCATTGGAAAGACTGAATTATTCCCAACTCGTGTGCAAAAGGCGATTGAAAATGCTGAGGAGTCGACAAAAAAATACGACGGCTTTCTTCTTCAGCTTGCCATGGCCTATGGCGGCCGCGAAGAGGTGCTTGACGCTGTTCGCAGAATCGCGGTGGACGTGAAATCAGGTGTGATTGAGCCTGACTCGATAACTGAGGAAACCCTGCGAAAACGGCTTTACACAAACGGTTCGCCCGACCCGCAGCTCATCATCCGCACATCAGGTGAAGAACGAATATCCAACTTTCTCCTCTGGCAGAGCGCATATTCAGAGCTTTATTTCTGCGAGACCAACTGGCCAATGTTTCGAAGGATCGATTTTCTCAGGGCTATTCGAACCTATCAGGATCGGGAACGGAGATTTGGCAGGTGAAGCTTGGAATAATAAACCCCCTTCTGGGGCTGATGCTTCTGCCATTTTCCATTGGATTTACACAGTCATTTCTCAGTCAACTCTCAGGTTTTGATACATTTGGAGGGGGTGAAACAGCGTTTGCAGTCGGCCTAGTCGCATACTTCATCCTGCGCCGGGCAGGGCTGCGGATGGGTTTTCTGTCCACCCTTGCACACGAGCTGACCCACGCGATCTGGGGCTTGGTATTCAGGGCGAAGATCAAAGATATACGTGTCAAAGGGGAAAGCGGTTTTGTACGTCTGTCAAAGACCAACTCCCTAATCATGCTTGCACCCTATTTCTTCCCTTTTTACACCGTTTTGATAGTGGCATCATCATTTTTCATACGAGAAAAGTATCTAACAGCTGTTTTCTTTCTCACAGGCTTCAGCATGGCATTTCACATCGCGTCCACAATCGAGTCACTGCGCGCAGGGCAGCCTGACATCTACAAGACAGGCGTCTTTTTCTCCCTCCCAATAATCTACATCTCAAACCTTACAGTGATACTATGGGTATTAAAATTCATCTCCCCTAAAAGCGTTGATATAACTCTATTTATGAATACTGCTCTAACTGAATCCATTGCGTTGATTCAAAGGATCTATCTATTCTTCTAAACCGATGTAGCGGGGTCTGCGTTTATTTTTTAAAAGCGCGTACCCTCCGTTTTCAAAGCGCACAACATATTTTTTCTCAGCAACCATATCCTGCGCACCCGGAGCCATGAACGCGCCGATCACTGCCAGAACCATTGAAAAAAGCAGCGCAAGACCCACAACCGAGCCGAAAACCTCTAAACTTGAAAATGACACCTAAATCACCT
>QIDD01000190.1 GCA_003230355.1 Methanobacteriota archaeon | reverse complement strand
TTTGAAGGTTCTGAGGAGGAGCGTAAAACGGTTATCCTTGGAAGCCTGCATCTTGCTGACATAATCGACATCGAGCTTAACAGCGTGATTCGAGATGAGATTGTTTCAAAGGCCAGGGCCAACAGAGTTGAGGTCATAGTCTCATATCATGATTTTGAAAAAACCCCCCGGACAGAGGAGATAACAGGGATATTTGAGTCTGAGAAAAAGGCGGGCGCAGACTATGCCAAGGCGGCATTCAAGGCAAATAACCCCCGTGATGTACTGAGACTGCTTGACGCATGCCAGCAGATGAAAGGCAGGGCAAGGGTCATCGCAATCTCAATGGGTGAGCTTGGCCGCATATCGCGCATCGCGGCACCTGTCTTCGGGTCAGCCATCACCTACGCGTCGTTGGGTGTGAAAACCGCTCCCGGCCAGCTCACAGTTGAAGAGACTAAAACCGCTTTTAAGATGCTCGGAGTTTCACGATGACAACGAGATTTGCAGTTATCGGGCATCCAATCTCACATTCCATGTCACCGGCCATGCACAACGCAGTCTTTGAAAAACTCGGATTGCACTGCAGCTACACTCTTTTCGATGTTTCGCCAACAGATCTTGAGGCCTCAATTAAAAAGATGAAAGAGCAGGGTTTTGGAGGTGTTAATGTCACTATCCCGCACAAGGTCGCGGTGATCAAGCATCTCGACGACTTGTCTGATGAGGCAGGTATAATCGGGGCTGTGAACACAGTTAAATTCGACGATACTTTGAAGGGTTTCAACACCGACGGAATAGGAGCGCTTCAAGCGCTGCGTGCAGGCGGCGCAGACCCTGCTGGAAAAAAGATCGTGGTTCTCGGCTCAGGCGGCGCGGCGCGGGCGATTTCTGTAACAATTGCGCTGCGGGGTGATATTGCGGCTATGAGCATTTTAGGAATCGATAAGGCAGAGTTGGAAAGGCTCACAGGCGACATAAAAATAGGGGCCGGATTTTCCGCTGAAGCCCTGCCGCTGGAAAGCAGGACAATCAAAGACCAAATAAGTGATGCCGACATCCTGATCCACGCAACACCGGTGGGCATGCACCCGAAAGTCGGGGAAACACTTGTAAGCGCCGGGCAGATGAAGCAGGATCTCGCGGTGATGGATATTGTCTACAACCCTCTTGAAACCAGGCTTATGAAAGAGGCGAAATCTGCGGGTGTTGAAACGATTATCAGCGGTGTGGATATGTTTGTTAACCAAGGCGCGGAAGCGCTGCGGATATGGCTGGACATCGAGCCGCCTGTTGAGCTTATGAAAAAGGTTGTTGTAAAAGGACTTCTGGGGAAATAGGCAGATGAGTATTGTTGAAGAGAAAAAGATTTTGGAAAAGCGGCGGGCAGATTTTAACTCTCTCAGCGCGTCGGATCTCTCTGATTTGATTAAAAAAATGCCGCTTTCGAAGCAGAAGATTTTTGAAAAACCCTATCCAGAAAAGATGCGCTTTGCCATCCACGCCGAGGAGCTGCTCGGCCAGGGTAGAACCAACCAGGCGAAAGAACTGCTGGACCGCGCAATCAGCCTCGGATACTATGGAAATGAATATGCATATGGGCTTATGGGCGATGTATATATGAAACGAGGAGATAGGACAAAGGCGCTTGAAATGTATCAGAAATCTGGGTCCATAGATTCACTCAAGAAGATAAAGACCTACGGGCTAGAAGAGTAAAAGGGTCATCATTTTATTCTGTTAATAATTTCTTCCACGCCTTCAATTTATGTCATTACAAATCTAAGCTATGACTTTTCCCTCCCTAGCCGCTACTCCAACAATGCTTAGCTCATTTTTGCGGGCATCGAATTCTTCGGGTGTAATGCAGATGACCTCAACATTTAATGGTTCTTCCACAAGTTTGTAAACCTCTATGATTCTTTCTCTGAAATTAAGGTTTTTAAATTCATTTGAGATTATCAGGATATCATAGTCGCTGTCTTTGAGATTGTCGCCTCTTGCGCGGGACCCGAAGAGAAGGATTTTTTGAGGGTTGAATCTCTTCTTTATCTTTTTTATGAAACGGTCTATTTTATCTTTTTTTCCAGCCATGCAAAGAACCTCTCTGCCTTTTCCAATATGCTCGCAGCTGTTTTATAGTCATACAACTCAAAGGGCGCTCCACCAGCAGCATCAGGATACCTGGTTATTATGAACTCAGGAGTCAATTCTCTTGCGATGGACAGGTATTCCTCCGGAACCTTGAGCCCTAAGCAAAGATCCAAGAGATGTGGGTTTTAGGTGGTGTATCATTTCTCTCAACTAAAAATAACGCCTTCAGCGCTTTCTCAAGAGACTGCTGAGAATAAAATGCACTGGCATAGTAGTTATCTGTTTTAAGACAGTCACCTGCGGTCTTTAAATCCGCTTTCGCCTGTTTAAACCAGTTCTCAGTTTCTTTTCTCATCTTATCTCCCAAATACCTAATAATCTCCTCTAGGTTAAAAACCTTATTTGGAATTGTTCCATGATTTTCATGTAAAAGGGGTAAATCTTCTTCCACAAAAAGGGTTGGACCGCTCCTTTCCTCCACGGCTTCAATCTGCGCCACCTCCCTATTTGTTCGGTTCTTTGAATATAAAAACATGAGTTGTTGACAATCCGGGCGGGAATGACTTATTTATCATCAATCCTTTTCACTATCTCCTCCACAACCTCATCAACACTCAGATTCGTTGTATCAATCTCGATATCATTGTTTGCATAGAATGGTGTTCTCTGTTCAAGGAGTTCTCTAATTCTTCCAGGTGGGTCGGCGACCTGTAGAAGCGGCCGGTGTGTTTCGTCTTTCACGCGGTTATAGATGGCTTCTGGGCTTGCGCGCAGGTAGACGATAGACCCGTTTTTTTTGAGGGTTGTTATGTTTTCAGCTTTGAGCACTACTCCTCCTCCGCTGACGATTACAGAATTTTCGAGACTTGCGACCTTTTGCACAGCCT
>QIDD01000189.1 GCA_003230355.1 Methanobacteriota archaeon | reverse complement strand
AACGCCGAAGAGTGGCAGAGTCTCATGTGCCATGGCCTCCACCCTGCAGGTCTCGGAATGAGCGAGCACCTTAAATTCTGGTGGGACTGTTTTCACCTCATCCTTGTGTGAAACCCATGCGCTGAAGCCAGGGCCAAGCCCCTTGAGAATACGGTCTTCATCGTCAACCACAATCTCTGCGTCTGCATATACGCCTGCCTCAGCGGTCCGCACGTCTCCGCCAAAGACGGTTGAAAGGAGCTGATGGCCCAGGCAAATCCCCAGTATCGGAATCTCACGATAGAACTCTTCAATAACCGCTTTTGAGTTCCCGCTCTTCTCGATAAAAGGCCCACCGCCCACAACTATCCCGCTGGGCTTCAAAGCGCGAATATCCTCTGGTGAAAGATTGTTTTTAACAAGCTTAGACTCTGCGCCCAAATACTTCAGCGTGCGATAGATCCTGTGGTTATACTGGCCCCTGTTCGCAATAATCACAATCAAACTAGTCGCCTCCAAATCTCGCCGTCAAAATATCGCTGTATTCATCCTCTGAAATATCGGCACGCCTAAGCTCTGCTTCGGCTGCATCTCTTCCTTCGGCGCTGTCAGTAATATGTCTTATGGCCTCGCGCACCTCCCAGGGAAAAATCACCCACCGCTCTGTTTCAAATGTGCATATATCAGGGTCAAGCTTTGTATGAGGTTTTTTACAGACAGTTGCAACAATGATTTCAGAGGCTCCCTTATCAAAGAGATGTTTTTTTGCAGCTATCAAGCTCTGCCCTGTATCTGATATATCGTCAACAAGAATCACGCCACGGCCTGACACTTCACCCTGAACCGGGAAGAAAACCCCCGGCTCCTCAGCGGTTCTACCTAGATCCTCATAGAATCGAACGCCAAGTGTTGAAACACGTCGAGAGCCTGTGTAATCCGAAATCAACCGCAGCGGCGCGAGCCCGCCGCGGGAAATCCCGACTAGCATATGCCCATCCAATTTTCTCAAGCGGATTTCCTCTGCAATTTCTCTGCACGCCCGCTCAACATCACTCCATCCAAGTCTAAGAAAGTCCAAGCACACCACCCTCCAGCTCAAGATACCGCTTCTGCCTGAGAAACACAGCCTTACCTCCACGGCTGAGAACCCGTTTTCGAAGGGCTGAATCATTTGTGCACACCACAGTGTCATTGCCTGAAAGAACCGCTATCTCATCATCAGCATCCAAGCTGAACGCGTCCAGCACAGGCAGATCCTTTGAAAGAGCCAGCCCGATTCGAGCTGCCCGGCGAGTCTTCAAATCACCCTTCACAGAAAGCGTTTCAAGCTCACTTCGAACACCCTTCAAAACAAAAAGCTCATAAGCCACATGCAGCAGCCGGTCAAGCTCAGAAAAAATATCTACATTAAACTGACTGGGAATCATAAGGAAATTTGTGTCTAAAATCACTTTAAGCGGTTCTTTCACTTTACTATCCCATATCCGATGAGCCTCCACCTAGTTCCAATCCTCCTGGAAATCGCGATTCGAGCCCCCTTCTCAGCCACAACCGGAAGCTTAAGTTTAACCTCAGCCTCGCTCCCTCGTGCCGATGACACAATGCCCACAGTAGTCGTAGTCATAATATTTAGCATAAGCGGCTCATTAGTACGAATATCATCAACATCCAGCTCCTCGCGCGTGCCCACAACACGCTTCAAAAGATGGATGTCGAGCACAAGTGTTTCAGACTCCTCAGGAAGAATTCCTGGAAGACTCAAAACACGTCCGCTCAGCCCGTCAGACTTTGTAAGCGACGGGTCAAGAAGAGTGCCGACACCCACAAGCCCGCCTGGATTGATGGTCTTCACTTTTTTCCCTGCTTCAATAAGGCTTTCAACAACGGTGTGAATCGGCTTCCAAACTGTTTTATTATCCTCCTCAACCTTCAGACCAGGCCTAATCTCAATTTTATCGCCAGCCTTTAAAACACCCTGCATAAGCGAACCGCCCACAACACCTCCCATTATCTCATCAGGAAGCTTACCTGGCTTGTTAATGTCAAAGGACCTGGCGATGAGAAGCTTAGGCGGCTTCGAGGTATCATACTTGCGCGTGGGAATATATTTTTCAATAGCATTTATGAGAAGGTCAATGTTTGTTTTGTGCTGTGCTGCAACAGGGATGATCGGCGCGTCCTCGGCGACTGTGCCTTTGATGAACTCTTTAATCTGCTTATAGTTTTCCAAAACCTTTTCACGGGGAACAATGTCCACTTTATTTTGAACAACTACAACATTTTTCACGCCAATAACGTCAAGCGCCATCAAATGCTCTTTGGTCTGAGGCTGTGGACAGGTCTCGTTTGCAGCGATTACAAGAACCGCGCCATCCATAAGCGCGCCGCCTGAAAGCATGGTTGCCATAAGTGTCTCGTGCCCTGGCGAATCAACGAATGAAACAGTTCTGAGCACCTCGGTTTTCGAGCCGTCTACGGGACATTTTTTATCAGTTGTATAACACTTGGGCTCATCACACTTTGGACACTTTCGGAAGGTTGCGTCAGCATATCCGAGGCGAATCGAAATCCCCCGCTTCAACTCCTCAGAATGAACATCTGTCCAAACACCTGAAAGAGCCTGCGTAAGCGTGGTTTTGCCGTGGTCTACATGACCCACCATGCCGATATTTATCTCAGAGCCGGCTATAAAAAAGACCTCCTTACTCACCTGAAATAAGGGTGTCAATCGCTTTAGCGCCGTGCTTTACAACAACAGCGTTTACCTGGACAATATCGTTTGTAACAATATTTCCGCGAACAAGCTTTCTTTTTATAATTCCCTTCTCACTCTGGCGGTGGCCCTGGCCTTTACCGAGAAGCGCTCTTGTGCGAGCTGTGCCGTGCACGTCATGTCGCATGGGGGTTCCGTCTTTATCGCTTCCACCTGTGATTTTAATTGTGTACCCAGTTAAGCCAAGGTCTTTACCGCTCACGCTTGTCCCTACCCGGCTTCCGACAAGCACCGCCGCTTT
>QIDD01000188.1 GCA_003230355.1 Methanobacteriota archaeon | reverse complement strand
GTGTTTATTGAAGGGCGTGAAACGATTGAATGGTTTCTTGAAAACAGAGATAAGAGTCTCAGCTGAAACAGAATAAAACCCTGACACCCCTCTAGCCCTGCAGTGTTTCAGAAATCTTTTGAATACTCTTTAGAGCAGGTGAATCAAGATATGTATAGAGCGGTTTTCGACTCATATCTGCTTCGATTACCAAGGAGTCAAAGGGGATTGAGCCGAGGTACTCAAAGTTCAGCGCTGTTTTGATAAAATCCTCCTGCGCCTGGTTTGAAATCTTGTTTCCCACTGCAACGACGCGGCGGATGCCGATTTCCTTTGAAAGCCTGTGCACACGTCTCGCAGTGTCCACAGCCTTTTCACTCGGCTCGCAGACCACGATCATGAGATCGAATTTCTCGGCGATGTTTCGACCAAGATGCTCAATCCCAGCTTCAGTGTCCATGACCAATATCTCCTCTTTTTTCAAAACCAGATGGCGGAGAAGCGCCTTTAAAAAAGCGGATTCAGGGCAGATACAGCCAGACCCACCCTTTTCAACAGTGCCCATCACAAGCAGGCTGAGACCATCTTTTTTTGATGAAAACCGTTCTGGGATGTCGTCAACCTTCGGGTTGAGCTTGAAGGCGCCGCCTTCGAGAACTGTGCGCTCAGAAATCATCTCTTTAAGCTCGGAAATCGGCGTCGGATTTTCAAGTCCCAGGGCGCTGTGCAGATTCATCGATGGATCAGAGTCCACGGCAAGCACACTCCTGCCCTCGGCTGCAAGTATCATCGCAAGTGTTCCGGAAAAAGTAGTTTTACCCACGCCGCCCTTACCTGAAACAGCGATCTTCATATTACTCCTTTTCAAGCACAAACTTAAATGTAGCGATCTCTTCTCCGCTACCTTCATGAAAGCTGCTCACCGAGGTTATATTACCAACAAGCCGCCTGCCAGAGGGGTCCATACGCGCTGAAATCTTATCGACAGCTGATGCTCCAAATACCTCTCCATTTTGAATTATTGTGCTTTTTCCGACGCCCACTATCTCCGAACCCTCGACATCATAATTCCCACTATAGTCTAGGAGTCCTTCCTCTAGATCAAATTCAAGGGGATGGGTTGTAATCCTGTAGCTCCCGTCAGACTTAAACTCCCCTTCACCGGTGAAATGCAGATTAGAAAATGAGCTCAGATTTCCGCTGACAATCTGCCATTTGCCGACAACCCCCTCCAGCTCAATAGTGGATTTGTCTGTTAGCAGGGGAGTTTGAGCTTCAGTCTTTTCATCTCCAGTGGAAACACATCCCACAAACAAATACATGAGTATGAGAATCAAAAAGGTTATTCGAAGTCGTGGAGTCATCAGAATGTTTAAATATCTTCCTGATTTAAAAATGTGTCGAAATCTCGGAAATCAAGGGTTAATGAAAACTTTTAAATCCTGCCTTCCAACAATTTATCCTCAGGTAAAGTAAAAAAGTAGTTCATAGATTGCAGTTAAGAGTATTATATGCGGCAACGAAATAGAGTGTTGGAAGGTGGACTTGTAGATGGATTATTCTGAGCTTGCAAGTGTTTATGAAAGGCTTATATCGACTCCGGCGAAACTTGAGAAGACCGCGATTCTCGCTGAATTTCTGAGAGAGATTTCACCAGACCTACTCAGTATCGTTCCGCATCTTATTTCAGGCGACATCTTCTCAGAGTGGGATCGGGAACTCGGCGTTGGGCCGGGATTGCTCTATAATGCGATAGCATTTGTATCTGGCGTTCGCAAAAAAGAGCTTGAAAACTCGATTCGCGTGCACGGCGACACCGGGCTTGCAGTCCGAGAAATTTTTGAGCGCAAACCGCAGACCACGCTTTACTCTGAAAAACTCACCGTGGAAGGAGTGTATGAAAGCTTTACAAAGATCGCGGCTGCATCAGGTAAAGGAGCGCAGGATAAAAAGACCAAATATCTCTCTGATCTACTGTCAAACGCCACGCCAATCGAAGCAATGTATCTTGTCAGAACCGTGCTTTCAGAGCTTCGAATCGGTGTTGCCGAGGGCTTGCTTCGCGATGCCATCGCATCAGCCTTTGAGATAGACAAAAAAGTTGTTGAACGCTCGATCATGCTTTCAAATAACATGGGGCTTGTAGCTAAAACCGCCTTTGAGTCTGGAGCTGAGGGGCTGACAACGCTCACAGTTGAGGTTGGACGTCCGCTTCGGCCTATGCTTGCCCAGTCCATGCCCTCTCTTGAAGATGCGATAAACGGAGCAGGCCAGGCTACAATCGAAGTCAAGTATGACGGGGCGCGTGTGCAGATACATAAAAAGGGTGATGTGATACGGATTTTCTCACGCAGACTGGAGGAAGTTACAAACGCGTTGCCAGATGTTGTAGCCGCTGCTCTTTCAGCTGTTAAAGCAAAAACCGCGATTCTCGACGGTGAAACCGTGGCTGTTGACCCTGTGACGCGCAGGCCCAAACCCTTTCAGGATATTCTCAGGCGGTTCAGACGCAAATACGGCGTTGAGAAGATGGCTGTGGAAATCCCCTTTGAAACCTATATCTTCGACCTGCTCTATGTTGACGGCGAGCTACTTATCGACGAAACTCTTGAAGTGCGCAGGAAAAAACTGGCGTCAATCGTAAAGGCTGAGACAAACAGTTTCATGCTTGCAGACCAGCTTATCACAAACAACCTCAAAGAGGCGCTGAGCTTTTACAACAGGGCGCTTGAAGCAGGGCATGAAGGTGTGATGGTGAAAAACCTGGACTCCGCCTATATCATCGGCAGCCGCGTGGGATATATGTACAAGGTTAAGCCCATAGCTGAGACACTGGATCTCGTGATTCTCGGCGCGGTCTGGGGCGAGGGAAAACGTGCAGGTTGGCTTTCAAGCTACTATCTCGGCGCCCGTGACGAGCTTGGCGAATTTCGATATGTGGGCAGGGTTGCAACAGGGGTAACTGAACAGCAGCTGGCGGACTACACAGAACTGCTCAAACCATTTATCGAATATACAGACG
>QIDD01000187.1 GCA_003230355.1 Methanobacteriota archaeon | reverse complement strand
ATCCCAGCGGGGCTGGGCTCCATATGTGTCATGCCTTTAATTACACGATCGGCGATATCTATGCTCGGTTCAAGAGGATGAAGGGGTTTAACGTGCTTTATCCCATGGGTTATGACAGCTTTGGCTTGCCTGCGGAAAATGCCGCGATTAAGGCTGGGACTCATCCAAAAGTGTATACTGATTCTGCGATTGCGAATTTCAAGGTGCAGCAGCGGGCGCTGGGCTTGAGCTATGATTGGAGCCGTGTTGTCTCCACCTGTGAGCCTGATTATTATCGTTGGAATCAGTATTTTTTCCTCAAGTTTTTTGAGTCTGGTCTTGTTTTTCGCAAGGCTGCGTCTGTGAATTGGTGCCCCAAGTGTGCGACTGTTCTTGCAAATGAGCAGGTTCATGAGGGCAGGTGTTGGCGGCATAAAGACAGGGATGTTGAGCAGAGAAATCTTGAGCAATGGTTTATTAAAACCACAAAGTATGCGCAGGAGCTTCTGGACTGTGTGGATGGTTTGGATTGGCCTGAGCGTATTAAGCTTATGCAGAAGAACTGGATCGGACGCAGCGAGGGTGTAACACTTCGGTTTGATGTGGTTGATGATTCTGGAGTTGTGGTTGATGGGGTTGAGACGTTTACAACTCGTGTTGACACTGTTTATGGCATTACTTATCTGGTCTTGGCGGCTGAGCATCCGAAGGTTCTTGAATATGTCAAGGGTACGGAGCTGGAGGCGGGTGTTTTAGCGTTTGTTGAGGGTGTGAAGGGGCAGAGCACGATTGAGCGCACCGCTGAGGGTAGGGAGAAGTCCGGTATGTTTCTCGGCCGTTATTTTATCAACCCGTTTACGGGAGAGCAGTGTCCGCTTTGGGTTGCTGATTACGCGCTCTATGAATATGGCACCGGTGCCGTGATGGCTGTTCCAGCTCATGACCAGCGGGATTTTGAATTCGCAGGGAAATACGGTCTGCCTATGCGTGTTGTGATTGTTCCAGAGGGTGAAACATTTGATACTGATACTTTGGAGGCTGCTTACGCTGATGATGGTGTGATGGTAGATTCAGGCGTGTTTAACGGTTTGAATAATCAGGATGCCAAAGAGGCGATTGCTGATCTTGCGGAGGAGCAGGGCTGGGGCTGGCGCACAATTAACTTTAAGCTTCGGGACTGGCTTGTCTCGCGGCAGAGATATTGGGGGACTCCGATTCCAATGGTCCACTGCCAGAGCTGCGGTGTTGTACCCGTTCCGGTAGAGGAGCTTCCGGTGCTTCTGCCTGACAATGTTTCCTTCGGCGGGGGAAATCCCTTGGAGAACAACCCTGATTTTGTAAACACAAATTGTCCAAAATGCAATGGGCCTGCGAGACGAGAAACCGATACGATGGACACCTTTTTTGACTCAAGCTGGTACTATCTCAGATACTGTGACAGCCAAAACAGCGCTGCGCCCTTTGCCCCGGAGAAGACAGCTTATTGGATGCCTGTTGACCAGTATATCGGCGGCGCGGAGCATGCAACAATGCATCTCATCTACGCACGCTTTTTCACAAAGGCACTTCGAGATCTGGGCTATCTCGACTTTGACGAGCCTTTCACACGCCTTTTTAATCAGGGCATGATCCATGGCGAAGATGGATTTGTAATGTCCAAATCCAGAGGTAACATCATCGAGCCCCGGGCTATTTTTAAGCGGTATGGAATTGATGCCACAAGGTTTTTTTTGGTCTCACTTGCAGCTCCGAACAAGGACATGATCTGGAGCAGCGACGCAATCGAAGGGAGCAAGCGGTTCATAAATAAGGTTATCCGCTACTTTGAAACTGTTGAAACCGGGGTTTCAAACCCCATGGTTGAGAGCAAGCTCAACGCTGCTATTCGCGATGTGACCGAGGATATCGCGGGCTTCAAATACAATTTCGCGCTGAGAAGGATTCGGGAGCTGTTCGACGCGCTTACACCGGTTGAGAATCGCGCAACCCTTGAATCGTTTTTAAAACTGCTCCATCCCTTCTGCCCCCACATAACCGAGGAGTTCTGGGAGCGGCTTGGAAACAAGGATTTTCTCTCTATCTCAAGCTGGCCCAGCTGTGATGAGGAAAAGATTGACCCGCGCTTTGAACTTGTTGAAGAGCTTGTGGATCAGGTGCGCCAGGACATACGGCAGATAAGGGACATCGTAAAAGAAGAGCCTGAGACGATTAAGATCTACATTGCGCAGGCCTGGAAATACATGGTGTATGAAAAAGCACTTTTAGGGTCAAAAAACCTGATATCTGAGGTGATGGCCGACCCGGATGTTCGTAGGGCTGGAAAGGCTGCTGCCAAATTTGCGCAGTCTCTTATGAAAAGGCATTTTCTAAAACCGATTCTCCCACAGATAGATGAGAAAACGGCGCTCACAGACTCGGTTAAACTAATCGAAGACGAGTTCACATGCGGCGTTGAAATAATGTTTGCAGAAGAGAGCAGATCAGAAAAAGCGGCTCGCGCAGAACCTGGCCGACCTGGAATCGAGCTGTCCTAAACCCCTGTATTTACTGGAGAGCTTTAAAATAATCATAGGTTTTCTGCATACCCTCTTTAAGCGTAAGCTGCGGCTCCCATCCAAGCCCCTTCTTGGCGTGCTCGATTGATAGAAAAGTCCGCCTCACCTCGCCCGGCATCTCAGCGCTGTGAACCACAGGCACATCCCGACCAGCTATCTCTGAGAGCACCTCGACAAGTCTGTTAACACTGGTCTCAACACCTGTTCCAATATTAAATGTGCCAACACAAGTCATGGCCGCGAGATTTGCAGCAACAATATCGCTTACATGGATGTAGTCACGTGTCTGCTCGCCGTCGCCATATATCTCAGGAGCCTCGTTTCTGAGAACACGGTCGATGAAAATCGATATAACACCTGCTTCGCCGAAGGGATCCTGCCGCGCTCCATAGACATTTGAATACCGAAGACAGGTGGTTTTAAGGCCTTGGACATGGCTGTAATAATGGAGGTATTTTTCACATGCAAGCTTTGAAACCCCGTAGGGTG
>QIDD01000186.1 GCA_003230355.1 Methanobacteriota archaeon | reverse complement strand
TATAACTTCTGCCGAATCAGAAGATATATCGACTTTTCCATCGCTTTTAAAAAACTTCATAGTGAATGTTTATTGTAAAATTCTTTTTTACCTAAATACAATATATTCCCAGTTATATAATTGACTACTCAATTTCAAACTTACCCAAAACTTTTATATCCTGTGACATATGGAGGGTCTGATATCATGTTGAATCTTGTACTTCCCAAGGGCAGCCTGCAGGAGCAAACCATGAAGCTTTTCAAGGCTGCGGATCTGCCGATTAAAAAGGCAGAGCGAGCATATAATCCAAAGATAGATGACCCGCGGATAAAGAGCGTGAAAATGCTTCGTGCGCAGGAGATACCCAAGTTTATCGAAGAAGGCTACTTTGATCTGGGCATCACAGGGCTTGACTGGATAACTGAGACAGGCTCAGACGTAGTCGAGATTGCTGACCTACCCTATTCCAAGCAGAGCGCAGGCGGCGTAAAGATCGTGATCGCTGTCCCCAGTGACTCAGGTATTGAAAAACCCGAAGACATTAAGCCGGGCTCCAAGGTCACAACCGAGTTCATGAACCTTACTAAACGTTATTTTGATGAGCGCGGAATCGATGTCAAAGTCTACTATAGCTACGGCGCGACTGAAGCCAAGGTTCCTGATATGATGGATGTAGTTGTGGACCTTACCGAGACCGGTGAAACCCTCAGGAAGAACAACCTGAAAATCATCGGCGTGATCATGGAATCGTCAACAAAACTCATTACAAGTAAAGAAGCCTGGAACGACCCTGTGAAGCGTAAGGCCATTGAAGAGATAAGAACGCTGCTCCTCGGCGTAATCGAAGCGCGGGGCAAGGTGCTTATCGCGCTCAATGTTTCTGAGTCTGACCTGCAGGGTGTAATAGACATTCTCCCAGCTATGAAGCGCCCCACTGTTTCAAAGCTGTGGAACAGCGATTTCTACGCGCTGGAAACTGTGGTAAGCAAAAGCGAGATAAACATACTAATTCCCCTGCTCAAAGACAAAGGCGCCCAGGATATAATCGAGCTGGACATACAAAAGATCGTGAAATAAACCATTTTCTATCATTTCCTGGATTAATTGTAAATAGCCGTTGCTGTGATAAAATAATATAATGGCTAGGATTTTGTTCCTCCTCCTTGGGGTGTTATTTACACTGGGCTGCCTATCAAACACAAGCACCACAGATATTGAAGATCGATACATTAGACTTGGTATCAATCCTCTGCCGGACGCGACAGCGGTATTTGACGATGGTGTGGAGTATATTTTGACCGATCCTACGGATGAGTATAAACATGGTGTGCTGGGTGATGCAATCGAGGCGCGTAGTCTCACAATAATTGAGGAGGAGGGTGTTAGAAAAATCGATTTCACACCTCAGGTTTTTGAAGGACTTTTCCCCCTCGTCGATGATCTTGATGGTGACGGTGAATCTGAGATTATCGCAACGCTTAGTGGGAATGGGTCGGGCGCGCAGCTCGTGGTCTTTGACAAAACTGGAAAAAGGATTGCCGCATCTGACCAATTATCATCTGGCTGGAGGCACGCCCTCGCTGTTGCGCCATTCGGCCCAAAGGGCGAGCTTGAGCTTGCAGATGTTGCTATGCCGCATGTACGCCGGGAGGTTGAATTTTTCCAGCTCCGAAATAGTGAGCTCATAAAAGTTGCGAGTATCAAGGGTTATTCAACTCATCGAAGCGGCTCCCGTAATCTTGGCTTATTCGGTGTATTTGAAGAAGATGGCCGGGTTTTACTACTTGTTCCAACCGCTGATTTCAATTCAATTGCGGCAATCGGAAGAACAGACTGGGGCGCAGAGGAGGTGTGGCGAAAACAGATGGGTGAACCCCTGCAGGATATTTCAGTTGAGGCCGGTAAAATATTTGTCAACGGAGAAGAGACTAATAATTAGCTGTTTGGGTTGATGATGACTTTTATGGAATCACGTCCGTCAGTGAAAATTTTAAATCCCTTCTCTGTTTCTGAAAGACTCAGCCGGTGGGTTATCATATCCCTCACATTTATCTCTCCTTTCTCGATGAGTCCAAGCGCCCTTTCAAGGTCTTTTTTCACGGCACCATAGGAGGTTGTGAGTGTTACCTCGTTTATCCAAAGCTCATCCACATGAATTGGGATTTCCACTCCTTTTTCAGTGGGTGCGAAGAAGAGTATTGTCCCGCCGCGGTCAACTGCAGAAAAAGCCTGTTTAATCGCGGACGGCGCTCCAGTACAGACGATCACTCGATCAACAGGTTTTCCATTGTTTTCCTCTATCACCCTGGCCGGGACATCGTCTTTTGCATCAACTACAACATCTGCACCAAGTGTCTTGGCTGCGTTGAGACGGAAGGGGTTGATATCGGTTGTAATCACCTTTCCCGCACCTCCTGCTTTTGCCAACTGTATATGCAGAAGTCCTGAAATCCCTGATCCAAGGACCAGCACGGTCTGACCCTTTTCAACTCCAATTTTACGTTGCCCGCGCACAACACATGCCAGGGGCTCCACAAATGTTCCTTCTTCAAAGGAAATATCCGGGGGCAGCCGAAGCGTACCCTTCTCAACGTTTATTTTGGGTACTCGAAGATACTCTGCAAATCCTCCCGGATAGAATTTAGTTGTGCGCAGGGTTTCACACATAGTCTCAACACCCCTGCTGCAGAAGTGACACACGTCACAGGGCACATGATGAGTTACAACAACCCTATCCCCCATTTGAAAACCTTTCACGCCCTTTCCAACTTCTTCAACCGTTCCAGCAACCTCATGACCCAAAACAAGGGGCGCCTTTTTCACACGATACCATTCCATAACGTCTGAGCCGCATATGCCGCTAGCCATGACCTTTATGAGAAGCTCGCTCTCACCGATCACGGGCTTGGGTGCGTCTTCAATTCTAACATCGCTATTAGAGTAATAAACCGCGACTTTCATAATAACGCCTGGGGAAAAACAACGAGAAATTGAGGCTGAAACATGGACTCTATCTTCTAAACCTTTACAGAGTCATCCGCGGCAACACCAGAGCTTTTCTT
>QIDD01000185.1 GCA_003230355.1 Methanobacteriota archaeon | reverse complement strand
CCATAAGCTTTTTCCTCTGTTCTCTTACCTCAATTTTAGACTAAATATAACGGACGATTATATATAAAACTTTCCTTCTCTGCTGGTTCCGGCGCGAACTTTCTAAATCAGAAAATTCAAACTGATAAGGGCCTTAGATAATTTGTCTTATGCCGCAGGTTTTGTTGTTAAAGAAAACATTAAATAAGAGGTAGATAATCCTTGAATGGAGATTTTTGATGGCTAAAGAGAAACCTAAATCAGAGAAAAATATTGGTAAATCGGCTGATAAAAAAACCAAGGCCAAGGCAAAAGGCGGGGCGGGCAAAGAAAGTAAGGCTGAATCAAAAGTTAAAGATGAGCAGCCCAGAGTCGGGGTCTTCGTATGTCATTGCGGCACAAACATCGCCGGCGTCGTTGATGTGAAGGATGTTGCGAAATATGCGGGCGAAAAGATAAAGGATGTTGTCTATGCCACAGACTCCAAGTACATGTGCTCGGAGCCGGGGCAAAAGGAGATAATCGAAGCCATAGAGGAGCACAATCTAAACAGAATCGTTGTTGCCGCCTGTTCACCACGGATGCATGAGCCCACGTTTCGCAGGGCTGCGCAGACCGCGGGCATTAATCCATATTTTGTTGACATGGCAAATATTCGGGAGCACTGCAGCTGGGTCCATATTAAGGAGAAGGAAAAGGCCACTGAAAAGTCGAAGGACCTTGTGCGCATGAGTGTTGCCCGCGCCCGGCTGCTTGAGCCGCAGGAGAAGATGAAGGTTGCTGTTAAAAAATCCACCCTCGTAATCGGGGCTGGGATTGCCGGGATTCAGGCGTCGCTTGATCTCGCGGACATGGGATATAAGGTCTATCTTGTGGAGAAGCAGCCTTCAATCGGCGGGAAGATGGCGCAGCTCGATAAGACCTTTCCAACCATGGACTGCGCGGCATGTATTCTGACTCCGAAGATGGTGGATACCTCGCGTCATGAAAATATCGAGCTTATCACCTATGCCGAGGTAAAGGATATCAAAGGCTTTGTAGGCAACTTCACGGTGACTGTGAATAAAAGGCCGAGATATGTTTTGGAGGATCTCTGCACTGGATGCATGGACTGCGCCGAGGCATGTCCCATCGAGGTTTCGAACGAGTTTGACCAGGGGCTTGGGAGCAGAAAGGCGATCTATGTTCCCTTCCCGCAGGCTGTTCCACTCATCTACACATTGGACGAAGACACCTGCATCGGATGCGGCGCCTGCAAAAACGTGTGCACCATCGAAGCCATCGATTTTAACCAGGAGCCTGAGGAGCTGACGTTTGAGGTTGGGACCATAATCATTGCGTCTGGATTTAACGTGTTCGATCCAACTCGAAAGCCTGAATACGGCTACGGCAAGTATGAAAACGTGGTCACAGGCCTTGAGTTCGAACGGCTGATAAACGCATCTGGTCCGACTGGCGGTAAGCTTCTGCGCCCCTCTGACGGCAAGGAGCCCAGATCGATTGCCTTTATTCAATGTGTAGGTTCCAGAGATGAGAACACAAATCTCTACTGCTCGCGTGTGTGCTGCATGTACGCGATCAAAAATGCGCGGCTCTACAAGGAGAAGCACCCTGAATGTGACATCTACATATTCTACATTGACATCCGGGCCTTTGGCAAGGGCTATGAGGAGTTCTATAAGATCGCTCAGGAGGAGTATGGTATAAAGTTTGTGAAGGGCCGGCCCAGCGTGGTCTATGAGGATGAGAAGACTGGCGGCCTTATTTTGAATGTAGAGGACACCATGCTTGGTCGCAAGCTTGAAGTGGTTGTTGACCTTCTCGTGCTTTCAATAGGCATGGAGCCTGGTTCTGACACCGACGCGCTTGGCAAGATGGCGGGTGTTTCCAGGGGTGCCGATGGATTTTTGCTTGAGGCCCATCCGAAGCTTCGGCCGATGGATACGCTTGTTGAGGGCATTTATCTTGCGGGTACTGCTCAAGGACCGAAGGACATTCCAGACACTGTAGCGCAGGCTTCAGGTGCGGCTGGGCGTGCATCTATTCTCATGGCCAAGGGCGAGGTTGAGGTGGATCCGATTGTTGCCTATTCTGTTCCAGAGCTGTGTATCGGCTGCAGGATCTGCGAGCGGATATGTCCCTTCGGAGCGATTACCATGGTTGATCGTAAGGCTGTTATGAACGAGGCGAAGTGTAAGGGCTGCGGCCTATGTGCCGGCGGATGTCCCACGGGTGCTGCGCGGCTGCGTCATTTCAAGGACGATCAGATTTTTGCCCAGATACATGCGGCGCTGGCGGAGGATTGATATTTATGGCCTTTGAACCGAAGATTGTGGCTTTTCTCTGCAACTGGTGCGCCTATGCTGGGGCGGATCTTGCCGGGACTTCGAGGACCCAGTATCCGACGAACACGCGAACGATTCGCATCATGTGCACGGGCCGTATGAGCCCTGTCTTTATTCTCAAGGCCTTTGCCGAGGGTGCTGACGGCGTGCTTGTGGCGGGCTGCCATCATGGGGACTGCCACTATGTTTCAGGCAACTACGGCGCTGAAAAACGGGTGAACCTTGTGAGCGATCTTCTGCCTGAGCTGGGTATTGAAAAAGAACGGCTCATGCTGCGCTGGATCTCAGCATCAGAGGGGGAGCTTTTCGGCAAGACGATTTCAGATTTTACTGACACTATTAAAAAGCTCGGTCCCAGTCCGCTTAGAAAGAAATAGGGTTTATGAAACATCTTGCCGTTGCCTTTTTGATCCTATTATTTTTAGCGCCTCAAGTCACGGCAATTGAGAGATTCGAGCTTGAAGGCAATGTGTCCCTTATTGTAACAATCCCATCGTATACATATTACATTTTAACCTTGGTAAATAAAAATGATTTCAACGTAACACTTGTCGAAAACATGCAGGTGAATTTCACCCGCGCAATAGACCCTGCCTTGGTGAGCGCTGTGGACAACTACAATAAAACCGTGGTTCCAGACGCAATCGGCGAAAGTTCGATTACAGTTACTTACAACAACACGCTGCCTGCCCTTGGCTATGGCAAGATATTCCTCTCCCTTGATAAGCCTGGGCCAACGCATACCCC
>QIDD01000184.1 GCA_003230355.1 Methanobacteriota archaeon | reverse complement strand
GCTCCTTTCTTCCACGTCTTTCGTGTGTAAGAAGCCTTGGCACAAATTTCTCCATTAGATTGTTAAATATAAATTTCAATCGAACACAACATTTGAATGGGGGCAGCACCTTTTTGCGACGGTCGAACCTGAATGGGTGAAGGCTGCCGCAAAAAGGTGGAAAGATAGAATAGACAAAGATTTTATAGTGTGCGACTCCATTATTGTTTTGTTATGGATTTTACCTGGATTGTTTTGGTTTCAGCCATTGTAACAGCGGGGGTTATCTATGGGATATATTATTTTACCAGGCCCAATCAGATTCGTTCGCC
The DNA here is from genome assembly GCA_003230355.1 of Methanobacteriota archaeon. Classification (GTDB taxonomy): domain Archaea; phylum Hydrothermarchaeota; class Hydrothermarchaeia; order Hydrothermarchaeales; family SZUA-236; genus SZUA-236. The sequence goes on along the minus strand of QIDD01000184.1, from coordinate 2,760 downwards.
GCGAATAGAGGGGGCTGATGATAAAAGTATTTTGGAGTTGGATGAGGATTTTCTTGGCGATGTTGAGTCGGGTTTTGATGAGGGGGTTTACCGGAAGATCGGTGTTTCTATTTCTGAAGGGGAAGAGGCTGTATATCCTGACTGTTTTGGTTCTGTTGACAGCAATGCTGACTGTGAGGCTGGTTGCGGTGTTTCTGAGGAGTGCATATCAACTGTGAAGATCCTTAAAGGGTTTTAGATTTTTATGGCAGCGAGTGATTCTGGCAGCAGGCGTTCTGACCTCTTTTTCATCGCAGTTCTCAGCGGAATTGTTACAGGACTTGTCATATTTGGCGTGGGTGTTATCTATTTGAATCACATCTCTTTTTTCATGCCTGCTCAGAGCCGGACCACGGTTTTTTTGAATGAGTCCCTTAATCAGGATTTGATTGTTACATCTGTTTTTGATGATCTTAAGGATTCGGTTGTGCATATCACGTCGCGTGGGCTGGAAGAAGGGGGTTTTGAGGGGCCTGTTCCAACGCGGGGCCAGGGGTCTGGTGTTATTATCAGCGGTGACGGGTATATTGTTACGAATGATCATGTTGTGAGTGGTGCGAGCGATATTGAAATCAGGCTTTCAACCGGTTATGTTACGTCGGCAGTGGTCATTGGAAGCGACCCTAGCTCTGACACTGCGGTTTTGAAGATCGATGCTCCCTTTGAGCTTAAGGTTGCGCCCCTTGGTGATTCTAATGATTTGAAGCCGGGGCAGCTCGCAATTTCCATTGGAAATCCCTTTGGCTTTCAAAACACGATTTCAATCGGTGTGATAAGCGCTTTGAACCGTACCTTGCGATCGAGCAACAACTTTAATATTAACGGCGTTATACAGACCGACGCAGCGGTAAACCCTGGTAATTCCGGCGGCCCTCTTCTAAATTCAAAAGGTGAGGTTATCGGGATTACAACCGCGATTTTTTCAACGCTACAGGGCGGTTTTCAAGCCTTTCAGGGCATAGGTTTCGCAATCCCTATCAACTCTGTTAAGACCATTTCAAAGGAGCTGATTGAAAGCGGTGAGGTTGTGCGGCCCTGGCTGGGTGTCACTGGGATGACAGTTAATAGCGAGGTTTCCGAGGTGCTTGGCGTGGATGTATCTAGCGGTGTTCTCATAATCACCGTTGTTGAAGGAGGCCCTGCAAGTCTCGCTGGCATCCGCGGAACAGTGCATGACCCGTCTGACCCTGGTTTTGAGCCTGGTGACATAATCCTTGAGATGGATGGAGAGGCAACAGACACGATGGATCGGCTTATTGAAGTTCTTTTAGACCGCGAAATTGGCAGCACTGTTTTGATAAAATACTTCCGCGAAGGCAGCGTTTATGAGGTGGAGGTAAATCTTGGTCAGCGGCCAAGCGAGTGATCTCGGTTAGAGAGTGCTGCAGCAATCTTAATTGCTGTGAGATATTCTGCAGGGCTTTCAAGTCGGGATGTGTCGACAAAGATTTTTTCAAGCCCGATGATTGGAGCTCCATAACCGCGGCCTGAACCTAGAAACGCGAGGCTTCGAAACATGAGGTTTCCTGTGATGCCGTTTGGCGTGATTATCAGATTTGCGCCGTCTTTAACCGCATCTTCAACAAGTATGTGGTAGTGTTTTATCGTCTCAGTTTCTTTGAATCGAGTCACTAGTTTTTCAGCGCTCTTTATACTCTTGTCAACAGAGATGTGACGTCCAATGTCACTGGTTCTCCCGCCACTCAGGACCCCTATCCTCGGTGTGACTCCGATTGAACGCAGGAGCCCTGCTCCGCTTTCAACCAAAAAGCAGCGCTCATCAAAGCTATTACCCTCGTCAACCCCAACCGGCGCAAGGAAAAACTCTGCACCCTCTGATGTCTCTAGAAGCGCTATACGCCCTAACTTATCTGGGTTGAAAACACTTCGCAACCCTTTCATGATCTTTGATGCGTCAAGGCTCCCGCGAACCGCGCTGTCCACCTCGCCCGTTCTGAGAAGTTCTATAAGTTCAGCCTCAGCGTTTGGGCTATCAACAAGCGTTACATCAGCAAAATCCAAAGCAGCCTTCGCCGCCGCATAGACATTCGCCTGCCCCCTTTTTTCAGCACCAGCGCCGATGGCGATTCTAACCCTACTTTTCCGCGCCAAGGAGTCGATAATTTCCAGTAGATTGCTACACATCCACTTTCACCGCAGAGTCAGGATCATCATAGAATCCGATGGCCGCAACAGCGCCGATAAGTCCGCGTTCACCAGTAATCTCATATAGACTGACACCAGCCTTCTCTGCAGCTTGTCTTGCATCAACAACTTCAACCATGCGCATCTTTGCCATCCGGCTGTAACGCGTCAAAACATCTGGCACGTCGATCCCAGTGAACACTGCGAGCCCGGTTTCATCTGAAACTGTGTGCTCCGCAAGCAGGTCTTTCACACGTGAAATAAGCCATTTCTTCTTTTCAGCCGGCGCTGCAAATGATATTGCGATGCTAACACAGTTCTGAGTTTTATGCGGGTTCTGAGGGTAGAGTTGGTTAATAGTGTGGTCAAGATGATAAACACCTGCCTCCTGTCCCAGAGTATGTCCGATCTCGTTTGCAAGTGCCCATGTGGCGCCGGTTTCAGGGCTGTCAGTGTCATCTATTCCGAAGACTACTTTTTCATGACGTGGCAGAACTACTGCGGCCCGCGCGCTCTTTCCGCCGCCTCCCCACTAATAAACCTCGACCTGCCCAACGCCTTCTGCCTGGCCCCGTG
>QIDD01000183.1 GCA_003230355.1 Methanobacteriota archaeon | reverse complement strand
CGTTTATCCACTAAAAATGATGTTAAAAGGTTATTCGTATGAAACCAGAGGACAAAGCACGGCAAAAGATTGATAAACTGCTGGAAGCGGCGGGATGGAAAGTTCAGGATATCCAGGAATTGAACCTTGGAGCTTCTTCTGGTGTCGCGGTCCGTGAATTTCCTCTTAAATCTGGAACCGCCGATTATCTGCTTTTTGCCGATAGAAAGGCCGTTGGAGTCGTGGAGGCAAAACGCGAAGGCACCACATTAAGCGGTGTGGCGGAACAATCTGAAAAATATCTGGCAGGCGTACCTGAGAATCTTCCCAGTGTCCAGGAGCCACTTCCCTTTGCCTATGAGACCACGGGCATAGAAACGTTGTTTAGAGATTCGAGGGACCCCGACCCCCGTTCCAGGAGAGTATTCGCCTTTCACAGACCTGAAATGCTCAACGAGTGGCTTTCACAGGGGGACACACTCAGAGCAAGGCTCACAAATATGCCCACACTTGAGATAGAGGGATTGAGGGATTGTCAGATCGATGCCATTCAAAACCTTGAAAAATCCTTTGCAGAAGCAAGACCAAGGGCACTCATCCAGATGGCATCGGGGGGTGGAAAGACCTTTGCGGCAGTAAGCTTCATTTATCGGCTGATTAAGTTTGCAAATGCAAAAAGAGTGCTTTTTTTAGTTGACAGGAGCAATCTGGGGCGGCAGACAAGAAAGGAATTCCAGCAGTACGTAACCCCTGATGACGGCAGGAAGTTTACAGAGCTTTACAATGTCCAGCACCTGACGTCCAACACCCTCGACCCGGTGAGCAGGGTTTGTATTACGACTATCCAGAGACTTTATTCCATGCTCAGTGGGGAGCCTGAATTCGAGGAGGAGACTGAAGAGCCCTCCCTTTTTGAAATTTCACCGACGGAAGGGAAGCCAAAGGAGGTTTCTTTCAATCCTCGAATACCGATAGAAACCTTTGATTTTATTGTTACGGACGAGTGCCACCGTTCCATTTACAACCTCTGGCGGCAGGTGCTTGAATATTTCGACGCATTTATTATAGGACTGACTGCAACCCCGTCCAAACAAACTTTTGGATTTTTCAATCAGAACCTCGTCATGGAATACAGCCACGAGCGGGCTGTTGCGGACGGCGTGAACGTCGGATATGAGGTTTACAGAATACAAACCGAGATCACTCAAGAAGGCAGCAACGTTGAAGCTGGCTATTACATAGATAAGCGGGATAAGCTCACAAGAAAAACGCGATGGGAGCAACTGGATGAAGACCTCGAATATTCTGCCAGGCAGTTGGACCGAAATGTGGTGGCACCCGACCAGATGAGAACCGTCATACGGACCTTCAAGGAAAAGCTCTTCACGAAGATATTTCCCGGCAGGAAAGAAGTTCCAAAGACCCTGATTTTTGCCAAGGATGATTCCCATGCCGAGGACATTGTGCATATCGTAAGAGAGGAGTTTTGCAAAGGAAACGAGTTCTGCAAGAAGATAACCTATAAAACCCCAGGGGAGAAGTCTGAAGATTTGATTAGCAGTTTCAGGAATTCCTACCACCCCCGCATAGCCGTAACCGTGGACATGATTTCTACCGGCACAGATATCCGGCCGTTGGAGTGTCTGATTTTCATGCGGGACGTGAAATCGAGGGTGTACTTCGAGCAGATGAAGGGACGCGGAACCAGAACCATTTCTCCAACAGATTTCAATGCAGTTACTCCGGATGCCCCTCATAAAACGCATTTTGTGATCGTGGATGCGGTCGGTGTGTGCGAGAACGATAAGACCGATTCCCGCCCCCTGGAGCGAAAGAGGAGTGTGGCCTTTGAAAAACTCATTATGTCCGTGGCCCTGGGTAACAGGGATGAAGATACGCTCACCTCCCTGGCCGGGAGGCTTGCAAGACTGGACAGAGAGATGGATGAGAAGGATAGAGAGGAGATTGACACCGCTGCAGAAGGAAAGCCGTTAAAAGAGATCATCAACAGCCTGCTGGATGCAGTTGACCCGGATAAGAAATTGGAAGTAGCAAAGGAGATCTTCAAGACGGGAACACCGACAGGTGAGCAGGTGAAAAAGGCAGGCGAGGAATTGATAAAGGCCGCCTGCGTTCCGTTTGACTCTCCGAAATTGAGGAATACTATCATCGACATCAAGAAGAGAAACGAGCAGGACATCGATACGGTGAGTAAAGACCGCGTGATTTTTGCAGGTTTTGACGAACAGGCCAAAGAGAAGGCCGGGACGATTGTTGATACTTTCAAGAAATTCATCGATGAGAATAAGGACGAACTCACAGCCTTGCAGATCATCTATAACAAGCCATACGGCAAACGCAATCTCACGTTTGATGAGATCAAGCAACTTGCCGATGCAGTGGAAAAACCGCCCTATAATTTAACGCCTGAACTTCTCTGGCAGGCTTATGAGCAGTTGGAAAAATCAAAGGTGAGGGGTGCCGGTCCACAAAAGCTTTTGACCGACATCGTTTCTCTGATACGTTTTGCGATTGGCGAAAGTGACGTCCTCGAACCATTTTCTGAAACCGTGAATGGCAGATTCAATGACTGGATGGCCCGGCAGGAGAAGGCCGGGCGAGTGTTTACACATGAGCAGAGAGAATGGCTTTTGATGATTAAAGACCACATCGCTACCAGTTTGAGTATCGAGATGGATGACTTTGGAAACGTACCGTTTAACAATAAGGGCGGGGCAGTAAAGGCATCCCAGCTCTTCGGGGGGGAATTGAACAGTGTTCTAGTTGAACTCAATGGGGTGCTGGCGACATGATGGAAGACGAGCGTCAATTAATTTTAGAAGAGGGCGAGGGCTATAGTAAATAGGTAATACTATGGAGCCTAAAAATCCCGTCCTATATCTAGGCGAATGAGGACGCACTAAGGCAACATTTAAGAATGCAAAATAAAAGATGGAGATAACATGGTTTATAGTGATCTTTTTTCCCATCGTAAGAGAGCAGAAAAGAATGAGATTGAGCCATTAAATTATGAACGTATGCCAGTCGAAACAAGGAATAAAATATTTTTTGCTATTCAGAGATACATGCCTAAAGAAAAAGGTTATG
>QIDD01000182.1 GCA_003230355.1 Methanobacteriota archaeon | reverse complement strand
GCAGGGAGCCATCGTCTCGATCAAAAACCGGGTGCCCAACATGGACCTGTTGATAACAATAGGAACCTTCACCGCCTATTTCTACAGCGCCATCGTCGCATTCTTCCCTCAAATCCTTCCATTTGAAGAGAAATACACCTATTTTGAAACTGCAGCGGTGATCATCGCATTCATACTCCTCGGAAAATACATGGAGGAGATCATAAAGAAAAAAAGCTCTGCTGCTGTTCGAGGGCTCATGGACCTGCGGCCATCAATGGCCACGGTGATAAGAGAAGGAAAAGAAGAGGAGATCCCTGCAGAAGCGCTCATGGTCGATGACGTCATAATTGTCAGACCGGGCGAGAAGATGCCGACCGATGGTGTGGTAATCGAAGGCCATTCAACGGTTGACGAGAAGATGGTCACCGGAGAGAGCATACCGGTCGAGAAAAAGGTTGGCGATCCCGTGATAGGGGCGACAATCAATAAGGTGGGGATGTTGAAATTTAAGGCTACAAAGGTCGGGGCTGATACAACGCTTATGCAGATCGTAAAGATGGTTGAAGAGGCGCAGGCCTCTAGCGCCCCGATACAGAGGAAGGTGGACAAGGTTGCCGCAGTCTTCGTGCCGGCAGTCCTCTTGGCTGCAGTAGTGGCTTTCATAGCCTGGGCTTTAGTAGGGAACATGACCCTCGCTATCCTATCATTTATTGCAGTTCTGATTATAGCCTGCCCCTGTGCTCTCGGCATTGCAACACCTGCAGCGCTCATGGTAGGAGTTGGTAAAGGTGCGGAGGCCGGGATCCTGATAAGGGGTGCGGAGTATCTGGAGCGTGCTCAGAAGCTGGATACCATAGTCTTCGACAAGACCGGCACACTTACAAAGGGCGAACCCTGCTGCACCGGAATCGTTACAATAGATGGAAGTGAAGAAGATCTTTTGAGGTTTGGAGCTATTGCAGAGAAGGGCTCTGAGCACCCGCTTGGAGAGGCAATCGTCAAGGCTGCGGAGGAGAGAAATCTGGAGATTCCTCATGCAGATTCATTTGAAGCAGTACCTGGAAAAGGCGTTACAGCCCGATATAAAGACGATGATATCCTGCTTGGAAACCGGAAGCTGATGGAAGAGAACGGAGTCGAATACAGCCAGCTTGAGGAGAGGATAACAGATTTAGAAGAGAAGGGAAATACGGCGATGATTGTGGCGGTAAACAATAAGGCGCAGGGTATAATCGCTGTTGCGGACACGTTGAAAGAGCATTCAGCCGAGGCGGTAGAGAAGCTCAAAGAAATGGGTCTTGAGGTTATCATGCTCACAGGCGACAACGAGAGAACAGCGAATGCCATCGCCAGGCAGGTCGGAATCGATAGAGTGATTGCAAACGTGCTTCCCTGGGAGAAGTCCAACGTCATTAAGGACATGCAAAAAGAGGGCAAGATAGTGTCCATGGTTGGAGACGGAATCAACGACTCCCCGGCCCTGGCCCAATCAGATGTGGGCATCGCCCTTGGAAGCGGCTCTGATATTGCCAAGGAGACTGGCGGCATTATTCTAATGAGGGATGACATAAGAGACGTTGTCAAAGGAATAAAGCTCAGCAAAGCCACGATGAGAAAGATAAATCAAAACCTCTTCTGGGCGTTCTTCTACAACTCGGTAGGCGTCCCGATTGCGGCCTTTGGACTGTTAAACCCGATCATCGCGGCTGCGGCCATGGCCATAAGCTCTCTTTCAGTGGTGTCCAACTCAGCGCTTCTTAAAAGGCTTAAACTCGAAGAAATGTGAGAGACCTGGAGGTGACAAACATGAAAGTGCGAAAGATCGAAAAGAAGACGAGATACGGCGCATGCAAGTGTCATAAGAGCTGCAGCTGATCCCCCTGTGACATAACTCCTTTTGAGGTCAAGTAAATGAAAGAGAAAAAGAGCTTGGCCTCACCATCATCCTGGCGACCCATGGGCCCGAAGAAAAAAATGAGGTGGATCGTTTGAGAGAAATATTTGATGTAAAAAAGGTTGGAACCCATCTGGTACTTAGGCGATTCACAGCATCAAACCATCCTCACTTCAGGGCTGTTGGCTGTTAAAACAAGGACAAATTTCGGAGACCGTAACCCCTTTATATTTGGTTGTGAAAAATACATTCCATGGCGTTTTTTATCTTCGCCCATCCACTCCTTGCCGCTATTGCTGTGCTCCTCTGTCTGACCAATGTCTACCTTGGAATCTCGAGGATCATGATCTTTAGAGGGAGTAAAAGCAAATTTTTCAGATTCAACCGAGGTCTGCACGTAAATGTGGGTAAAGGTTTTATTGCCCTACTATACGTCGTCTTTCCCCTTGGAATAGCAGGGATACTTGAGTCAGGGACCCCAGCCTTTTCAACCCCTCACGCCTATTTTGGAACACTTCTTCTGCTCATCTTCGGCACAGGCGCATTTTTCGCATTTAAGGTTCTCAGGGGAAAGCTGGATTATGTGAAGCTTCATGGCAGAATCATGCTATTGGGCGCGGCCTTAATACTTCTGCAGGTGGTTGGGGGAGTTGCCAATCTAAGGTTGTTGGGGATCATTTAAGTCTATTGCACCACAACTGTGCCTTTCATCCTGGGATGTATATCGCATTGGTAGTCGAAGGTTCCAGCCTCGCTGAATGTAAAGGTGAAAGTATCACCCCTGCCTAGGTTTTCTGAATCCCATGTGCCATCCAAAGCCGATGTTGTGTGAGTTGCACTGTCTTTGTTCGTCCACACCACTGCTGTGCCCTTAGGAACAGTTATCGTTGCGGGCGTGAATTTAAAACCCTCTATCATTACTGGGACACCGGATGTCGTGGCAGTCTCTTGCTGGAGCGCCGGTTCTCCCTGAGGCGTGCCAGTTGAAGAAAGACAACCAACGGTTCCGATTAAGCTAAGCACTGCCAACATCGCAACCCATGATTTAAGACCTGTTTTCTTATCTCTGACCGTCAAAGGATCATTCTCCCTAATTTTATTATACATCTGTAACCTAAAATATTTAATAGTTTTGTTCGGGTGCAATGGCTTTGCTGGGCAGAGGGCGCCCACCATTTATGCAGATTTCATCCTCCTCAATCTAGGATTTTGACT
>QIDD01000181.1 GCA_003230355.1 Methanobacteriota archaeon | reverse complement strand
CAAACAATGAGAAATGTTTTCTTATATCTGATCCAAGCAGGAAAAACAGCTGCTATTTCCTTGTGGCCACAAACACCGATAATCAAGCGACATGCACCCAAATTGAAGCGCAGAACCTGCAGGAACGGTGCTACAAAAACATTGCCGTAGACACTGGCGAACCCTTTGTCTGCGGCAGCATCAATACCGAGCTTGAAAGAAACTACTGCTATACAGACGTGGCGGTCAAGCTCAAAGACCCTGGACTCTGCGACCGCCTGATAGACAATCAAAAAGACAAAGACTACTGCAAAAACAGAGTTGAGACCCAGGGTAGATTTTTCGGATAACATCAGTCTCCATGAATAAATCAGCTCTCCCTGCTTTCCTTTTGATCCTCCTCGCCATCTCAATTCTGACATCCGCTGATGTCAACGCCGAACAAAACAGTGGTGACACAGCTGCCATGGACTTTTTCTCAGAGGTCAACAAGCGGGCCATGGAACTCGATCAGAGCGGTTCGGGACAGGTGTTTGAAGAAATTGACTCTGGGGATCTTCCCTTTGAAGATTACAATCAACCTCCTGATTTGTCTGGAAGCCAGATCGCGGACCCGAACCAAAAGCCCCCATCCCACCCCATATGCCCCGGAAAAGTTGGCAACCTCACCCTTGACCTCGCCTATGATATTAGGGAAACAAGTGGAATGAAGTTCATAGAATGCAGCTATGCAGAGACCCGATATGTTGCAGGCTACTACCAGATCTACAAGCTCGCATCGTTTTCCGTCGCCTGGGCAGAAGATCAAAGCGTGAACGAAGGTATCAAGGGACAGCTCTGCATGCCAAGCTACATCGGCTGGGATGAGTGGAGCGACAACGGCAGGGCTGCCTCAGTAACAGATGTCTATCTCCATGACGATTTAACAGGTCTTAAAGACGAGCTTAAAACAAAGATAAAAGAAGGGCTTGGAAATGCTGAGGCGCGTGCGATAGGCTGCAGTGGGGAGTCTTCAGTTGAATCAGTTCCGTCGTCAGGTGATAGTGAGTTCCCTGAACCTGAATTGTTTGGTGAAACAGATGCCAGCGAGTTAGACACCTTAGACGATATAGAAGACCTCAGTGAAATAGAGGATAATCTTCCGCTTTATGATGATTCTGATTGGGTCAAGGATTGTGAATCGATAAGCATGGTGCCATACGATTTAATCGGTGTATCGGGAAAAGTTTTCATCCTTAGAGGGGGTGGAACAAAATGGAAACCTGCAAAGAATAACATGGCCATATTTGAGGGCGATAGGATCATGACAGAGGGAGATGGCCAAGTTGAAATCGTGTTCGGAGGCTCAAGCAGAATACGCCTTTCTCCAAGAACATATTTGCACTTGCCGTGCAGCAATCAAGTAAAAAAGAGCGTTCTTGAACGAGGGGCAATAAATATCTGGGAAAATATTAAAAGAATAGCAAGAAACGAGCCGCAAGAAACGAGCCTTATGATCCTTCAAATGAATTAGGTGCAGGCCATTCTATCTCAAGCAGAAAAGGCACAGACTATATCATAGAAGTTGATGAAAAGACACAGGTAGCAACCTACACAGTGAACGAAGGTATTGTTGAGGTGTGGCTAAAAAATGATCCGTCAACTAAAAGAGAGCTTAGAGCAGGGGAAAGTGCTCAAGTTACAGAAAACCTTATTCAAAACCACGCCTACGAATGGGAGTCATTGCTTGAGAAATATGACTGGACCGACCGTGATCTATCCGATCCTCCAGAAACTATATCTTCAACCACTTCAAATCTTTGGAGATACATCCTTCTAATCATAATATCCTTCGCAGTAATCCTCATCCTCCAGCGTAAAAAATCCACCCACGTCGTGGAACATCAAAAAGCGCAGGGCGATTTCGGATTCGGAAAGGTCTCACTCATCATCGGCCTTGTGATGGCTGTTCTGTTCCTGGCCCTTTTTGTTCTGGTAGGGATGATGGACGCCTCTGTGGTAGGCGGAATACCTGATGATGCGCCTGTACTTGAAACTATTGGCGTCTTGGTCATCTTAGGAGTAGGCGCCTGCACTATCGGCGCGGCCTTAGGGATAATCAGCCTGCTCAGAAAGAATCAGAAGAAGATTTGGGCAGCCCTGGGCCTGATACTTAATGTTATAATTATAATCGTTATCGCAGTGCTAATTTTACTCTCAGCCTAAATATTCACAGAAATACAACGCCAAAGATAATTAAAGCGCCTTTTATCAACCATCCAGCAAACCAATCGAGGGTGCAACCAGACTCCCAGGTAATAGAAGCTGAGATCAATCATATGCAACCATTCAAGAAATAGATTAACATCAATGAGAATATAAAATAAAAGCATCTGAAAAATTCTTCATAAATTATATCTTCCACCACCTTTATCTAATCGGGCGTGAGGCCGCATGAGCTTGCAGATTTTAGTTCACTGATAATATATCTTGAACCTTCTTTTTTAGCTCTGGGGTTTTCTGCTGGATTGTCTCCCACACAATCGTTGGATCCACCCCAAAATAACCGTGTGTCAGCCGATCTCTCATTCCGGCTATTCCCTTCCAATCTATCTCTGGATGGGCTTTTTTAGTCTTGGCATTGAAGTTTTTCACTGCTTCGCCGAGGATCTCCAGATTTCTCACCACGGCATCCATTGTTTTCGAGTCTTCAAGCAGATTTTCAAGGCTCATACCGGCTGTGTAGCGTTCTATCTTTTCGATTGCTTCTACGATGTCGGCAAGAAAAAGGCGTTGGTCGCGTTCAGGCATAAACCAGGTCCTGCATAATATAGGGCTTGATAATCTCTTTCAATGCTCCGGGCGTCACAATTTCTACCTTTGCACCCAGGATTTTAGAGAGACGCTCTTCTAGCTCAAATAACGTGAAATAATCTATTGCAGGTTCAAAGTCTGCGAGCAGGTCTATATCGCTCTCCTCTCGCTGCTCACCCCGTGCATAGGAGCCGAAGAGTCCGATCTTTTTCACATTAAAATTTTCTTTTAACTTGGGTAGCTCTTTGGAGAGTGCTTTTAGGATTTCGTCCCGGGTCTTCATAGGTCTTCAAATATGTTTTATGAAGGTTTTAAGCTAAAAACCTTTTCCGTCACGTCAATATCTATCCTCCCTCTTCCACCACCCGTATCTCATCGGGTGTGAGGTTGTCGGTGGAGTTTAAATGTCAACTAGATGATAACATAATGTGCACCTCTACCTTTTCCAACGGGTTTTACCACACCTATAATCCACAAGCTTCGAGATCTCTTTTAGTGCCACCTTATATTCTATGAGCTTTCCTTTCCGCAGGATGTATTCTAGTGAAGGTCTCCATTCTTCATCTCAACTCTTCTTTTATTTTCAGGAGTTTTCTTTTCAGTTCTGGGATATCTTTTTGCGCAACTTCCCATGTTAATTCCAAGTCTATTCCAAAGTATTCGTGTATGAGTATGTCTCTCATTCCTGCAATCTTGCGCCATGGGACTTCGGGGTGGTTCTTTTTTATTTGTTCTGGCAGGTTTTTAACTGCTTCTCCAATTATCTCAACCCTGCGTATGACTGCATCTTGATATAGGACGGTATCAAAAAAATCCTCCTTATTCTTTCCTTTAAGGTGGCTTTCGATAAAATCGATGCATTCCAGGATATGCTCAAGAAATATTAGGGGGTCTTTTTTCATATCATTGCTACCTGTTCGGCAAGTATCCTATCCTTTAGCAGCGGATGCAGGGAGTTATAGGTTAAAACATCCACCCTTCTTTCTAGGACTTCTTCAAGCTCGAGTTTTAGTCCTGCGAGGTCAAGAAGGCTTTTTCTTCCTTTAAATTCAACGAGGAGATCTAGGTCGCTCTCAGGAGTCAGCTCATCTCTCACGGCAGAGCCAAATAGTGCGGCTTTTTTAACATCATGTTTTTGCAGGACCTTCAGGATTTTCTCTCTGAGCTCACTGATATGGTCATTCATTTTTATTCACCAATCTATTTTTGCATAACCCTTTATTTGGGCTTTTATTGCCGATAACATATCCTTTTTCACCTATAAATCCTTATCCCCCTTCCACCACCTTTATCTCATCGGGTGTGAGGCCATATGAGCTTGCAGACGATCGTAGAATTGTGATTACTCCTGAAGGATTTTCTTTATTTGTTCTTCAAAGGAGGGGAGATCGCTTTTTATGGTTTCCCAGATGATTTTTTGGCTGACTCCGAAGTATGCATGGATGAGCTTGTCTCTCATGCCTGAAATTACCCTCCAGTTGACATCTGGATTTTTCTCTTTAATCTCTGTTGGAAGGTTTTTGGTGGCTTCTCCTATGATCTCAAGATTCCGGATGACTGCGTCTCGTGTCTTTTTGTCCCGTTGAAATTCATCCTCCTCCATATCCTGTGTGTACTCCTTGATACTGTCAATGGCTTCGATTATATCTGCCAGAAAGAGCTCTGGTGTCCTCTTTTCAGACATAGACGACATCCCGCATTATAGAGGGTTTTATGAGTGTTTTGAGAGCATCAGGTGTTACAAGCTCCACTTTCACTCCAAGCGCATCGCTCAGGTAATCCTCTAGCTCTAGGA
>QIDD01000180.1 GCA_003230355.1 Methanobacteriota archaeon | reverse complement strand
AACTTGCGGTAGAGCTTGGGGTCGTTGAATGCGAATGAAATTGTTGTAATCGGATCGATTACGATTCGTTTAACTTCTTCTTTTAATACTATGTTTGTCACAAGGTCGAGTGCTGTATTGGGTCCGTCGGTAAATAATACCTCGCCGATGTCCAGAAATTTTACCATCCCAGATTTAACGCTCTCAGGGTCATAGAATGAAAAATTTGACATCATGGCCTGTATCTGGTCGATGGGTTCAGATATGCCGGTGATATATATGCTTCGCTCACCTTTGGCGGCTGCGTTGAAAAGGGTTTGAAGTCCGAAGGTGGTTTTTCCAGAGCCTGGTTCTCCTGCTACAAGAACAACTGATGGAAAGGGAAATCCCCCTGATAAAATTTCATCCAAACCCTTGATACCTGTGGGAACCTGTTTCATCCTAAAATCATCCGCCTATTGAGATTATAAACCTTTTCCCTTCGATCTCCCAGTTTTTCTCGGTTTCAAGTCGGGCTTTGTTGAGGGTTATCTTTTCTGAGCGCGTCTCTTTTCCAATATAGTCAAGACTGCCGGTTACGATGCGCTGGAGGTCTGGGTCGTCGATTTCAATATTTACAGATATAGCTGCTTCCACGTTGAGGTCTAGGTCTTTTCGCATCTGCTGTATCCTGCGCACAAGTTCGCGGCCGTATCCTTCCCTGATGATTTCATCTGAGCGCTCAGTGTCAATTATGATCTCCCCAAGCTCGGATTCAGATCGGGCGTATCTATCAGGATTTGATTGGATTGCGTCGGAAACAGTGTCTGTAACCTCCAGCTCCTTTGCATTGGCCTGTGCAAGCACCAGTTCCAGCATCCCAGTAACAGCAGATCCAAAGCCGGTCTCCGCAGGCTTGAATATTATGTTTTGAAGCGGCCAGCGCCTCTTGATCCCTGTCTTTTCACGAGCCGATGCGACGGCTTCTGAGAATTTCTTAACAACATCCATATCGGCTTCAAGCCCAGGGTCAATCAGGTTTGTTTCAGGTTTTGGCCATGATTCAAGATGCACGCTTTCAACTCCAGAAAATGGAGCCACCAAATTTCGGTAGATATCCTCGCTTACATGCGGCGAGATAGGCGCCATAACAATGCAGAGCCCTTTGAGAACCGTCCAGAGTGTGTGATAGGCGGCAAGCTTTACAGGGTCGTCTTTTTCAATCCACGTCCTCTGCCGTGTGAGAGGCACATACCACCGGCTCAAGTCCTCAAGTATAAAGTCATGCAGCGCCCGCGTCGCCCGGTAGAGATGAAGCGATTCAAAGGCATCATTTACATCTGAAAGCACCGTGTTAAACCTTGAGAGAAGCCACTTGTCCTCAATCTTCAAATGAGCTTCAATATCACCCACACTTTCAGGGTTGAAATCGTCAATCGACATGTAGGTTGTTGAAAAAACATAGACATTCCAGAATATGTTGAACATGCGCTTTACAATGTCGATTTCCCGCCAGTTGAACTTGAGATCATCCCAGGGTTTGTTCGTCCAGAGCACATAAAACCTGAGCACGTCGATGCCGTATCGTTCAACAACCTCCTTCGGAGCCACCACGTTGCCTAGGGATTTCGACATCTTATTGCCCTTTTCATCAAGCGTAAAGCCGTGCATAAGCACCTGTTTATAGGGGATCTCGTCAAAGGCCAGAAGGCCGCAGCCCAAAAGCGAGTAGAACCAACCCCGTGTCTGGTCGTGGCCCTCTGCGATTAGGTCTGCGGGATACCAGTTTATTTCATCGTCTCGTGAGGGATAGCCGAGTGATGCCCAGGCTGCAACGCCGGAGTCAAACCACACGTCGAGCACATCTGGCACGCGCACAAGTTTTCCGCCGCACGTGCAGTCAAACACTGCGTCATCTACAAAGGGTTTGTGAAGCTCTTTTACCGTAACTCCTCTGTCTGTAAGCTCTTTTTTCGAGCCCAGCACCTCCCTCGCCCCGCAGCCACTGCAAATCCAGATGGGCAGGGGAATACCCCAATAGCGCTGCCTGGAAATCGTCCAATCTCTGGTGTTTTCAATCCAATCCCGAAACCGAGATGAACCAGCCCACTCAGGCACCCACTCAGGCTTTTTGATCTCTTCAAGCATCTGCTCTTTAAGTTCTGTTATCTTGATAAACCACTGTTTCGTGCTCCGATAGAGAATCGGGCTTTTACACCGCCAGCAGTGCCCGTATCGATGAGAAATCTTCTTCGCCTCAAGCAGCACGCCAAGGCTTTCAAGGTCTTCGATTATCAGATTGTCATCTTTCATCGCCCTTTGCCCAGCATATTTACCACCCTCATTTGTGAACCTGCCCTGCCCGTCAACAGGTGAAACAGGCTTGATATTATAGGGCTTTGCAGCTTCAAAATCCTCTGGACCATGGCCGGGCGCGCAGTGCACACAGCCAGTCCCCTCCTCAAGTGTTACGAAATCAGCGAGTATCACTTGATATGCGTTTTTCTGCCCAGAAATCGCGATATTGTCTGTGAGTGGGTTAATGTATCGCAATCCCTCAAGCTCACGGCCGGACAGGGTTTCCAAAACCTCATATTCAAGTCCGAACTGATCCCGCAGAATCGGCGCAAGCTCAGATGCAAGAATAAAAATGCCTTGATCGGTCTTGGCGCGCACATACTCATAGTCCGGGTGCACCATGACAGCCAGATTCCCGATAAGCGTCCAAGGCGTTGTAGTCCAGATCACAATATATTCATCATCCCGATCGGCGAGCGGGAATTTCACATAGATTGATATGTCGCTTCGATCCTGATATTCGATCTCAGCCTCTGCTAGAGCGGTCTCACACCGGGGACACCAGGTCACAACACGATAGTCGTTTACCAAGAGGTTTTTTTCATGGGCCCGTTTAATCGTCCACCACGCCGCTTCGATATACTCGTCTTTAAGCGTTAAATATGGGTTGTCCCAGTCCATCCACACACCCAGGGCTTTGAACTGCTCAGTCATGAGGTCCACATGCTTAAGCGCCCAACTCTTGCACTCTTCAATGAATTTTTCCACACCCATCTCGGCTATGCCCTGCTTGGATTTGAGACCGTGTTTTTTCTCAACCATGACTTCGATTGGCAGGCCGTGGCAGTCCCAACCAGGCT
>QIDD01000179.1 GCA_003230355.1 Methanobacteriota archaeon | reverse complement strand
CCTGAGTGGATTATCTCCTCCACGACGTATTGGATCGTGGGCTTATTATAGACTGGCAGCATCTCCTTTGGCTGCGCCTTAGTAATAGGCAAAAACCTTGTTCCAAGTCCAGCAGCAGGAATCACAGCCTTCATAATAATTCACCAGCAGACGCCCTCATAATAATCAGCCGCCCGCGCCTCAGCGATGTTTCGACCGTCAAAAACAGTCTTACCTCTGTAGAGCGCTTCATCCCGGTACTCCTCCCATTCGGTAACAATAAAGAGTACATCACCCTTTTCAACCGCTTCCCCCGGCGTTTCATAATAACTTATCTTCTCACCAAGGATCTTCCGCGCCGCACTAATCGCCTGGGGATCCGTTGCGTGCACAACCGCGCCTTTTTTGAGAAGCGAGCTGATGATCTTAATCGACGGCGCCTCACGCATGTCATCTGTTCCAGGTTTAAAGGCCAGACCCAGGACGACTACATCCCTTCCCTTCAGGCTTCCCAGCTTCTCCTCGGCGAGCCGAATCAGCCGCAGAGGCTGGGTCTCATTCAAGGCAAGTGCCGCGTTGAGAACTATGGGATGATAATAGACCTCTTTGGCCTTGCCTACAATTGCCTTCACATCCTTTGGAAAACAGGAGCCGCCGAAGCCGAGCCCAGCGCGCAGGAAGCTGGGAGACACCCTTGAGTCAAGTGCGAGGCCGCGGGCAACCTCGTAGCTGTCTATGTCCAGGGATTTTGAGATGTTTCCTATCTCGTTTATGAAGCTTATCTTTGTTGCCAAAAAGGAGTTGGTCGCATATTTTATCATTTCAGCGGTTCTGGGATTGGTCTGCATGATGGGCGCATCAAAATCCTTGTAGAGTTCGGCCACATCCTCGGTAGAGCGCTCGTCGATTCCGCCTACCACAATTCTGTCAGGCTTCAGGAAATCCTCGATCGCCGTTCCCTCTCTGAGGAACTCCGGGTTCATGGCAATGCCGAAATCTGAGCCGGCTTTTTTGCCTGAAGACGATTCGATGAGTGGGATAAGCGAGTATTCAGTTGTCCCTGGAACAACGGTGCTTTTCATCACGATTACGTGGTATTTGTCTGTAAGGTGTCTTCCAATATCCCGTCCCACCTCTTCGATAAAACGCAGGTCGATGTCTCCGAGCAGGCCAGAGGGCGTGCCCACACAGATAAATGATATTTCAGAACCCTGGATAGCGCTCTTCAAATCCGTTGTCGCTTTGAGTTTTTTCTTTAAAAGGACTTCATTGAGCAGGTCTTCCAGCCCCTCCTCATATATGGGTGGCATGCCTTGATTTATGTCATCAACTCTCTTCTCGTCAATGTCCACGCAGGTGACAGTGTGGCCTTGGCTTGCAAAGCAAACGCCGGTTACCAGCCCCACATATCCTGTGCCCACAACGCAGATATTCATTGCAAAAGAGTTTAACCAGGGATTATTAAAGCTTTCTCACATAGAGGTTCTGGGCTGAGCTTATGATATGTGGTGTTGATGAGGCTGGCCGGGGGCCTGTTATCGGGCCTCTTGTTGTGGCTGGTGTTTTGGCAGATGGGTCTGAAATTGACGGGCTGGTTAAGCTGGGTGTGAAGGATTCAAAGATGCTCTCTCCATCTCGAAGAGAGGCGCTTTACGAAGAGATTACATCATGTTTCAAATTTCATGTTGTCTATCTCAGTGCCTGTGATCTTGACCGTTTGATGGCGGCTAAAAGCTTGAATGAAATCGAGGCCAAATGTTATGCAAAAGTCGTTGAAGCACTTGCTCCAGAAACAGCATATGTGGACGCGGCGGATGTGAGCTGCCGAAACTTTGAGCTTATGATCTTAAAGTATATCGAAACACGGCCGAAGCTGGTTGTTGAGCACAAGGCTGATGAGCGCTACCCCGTGGTTTCAGCAGCATCCATCGTTGCGAAGGTTGAGCGTGACCGGGAGATAAAGAGGCTTCACAAGATCCACGGCGACTTTGGGAGTGGGTATTCATCGGACGAGAGGACACAGAGATTTTTAAAAGATTATTTTCAGGAAAACGGGTCTTTTCCAGTGTGCGTTAGAAAACGGTGGAAGACCGCGATAAGAATTGCTCAGCCTAAAATCGACGAGTATCTTTGATTCCCCCCTGTTTGAAGCAAAAACAGCGGCCTATCTTCAGAGTCCGAAGAGCTTTTTTGCTGCCTGCTGCCCGATCTGAAGCTTGATGAGCCCGATTACCTTTTTCACATCTTCAACGCCGCTTGCATCCCTGAGAATCTCTTCAAACTGCCTGCGCATCCCTGGGTCCACAAGCTGAAGGAGGTAGTCGCCAGCCGCGATAAGCTCGATTAGCTCGGCATTCACCGTCATCTCAGTCTCAATGCTGCGCGCAACACTTTCAAACCTTGATTTTTCAGAAACATCATCCATAAACAAATTCTCCCGACCTAATCTTAATATCTGATAGGATATAAATAATTATTGATATGCTCGCACTTGTCACGAAAAATCCAAGGTTCTATCATGAAGCGGTGGCAGAGCTTGACAAACTGGGCGAAAGCTTTCTCAGCCTCAGCCCCGGCGACGAGGTCCCGCCCAGCGTTGATGTTGTGATAACAAGCGAAGGTGAAAGAGGCGCAGTCCAATTTCACTGTGTCGTCTCAGCCCCCTCAGCCGCGGCCGCGGTAAAAGATGCATTAATGCAACGCTTTGGGTTGGGGAAAACATACAGCCGCCTGAGCATCGGAATCGACCCAGGAAAAAACATCGGAATCGCGGCCATCGGGGATCGGCGCCTTTTGTTTGAAGACCTCCTGGACGCGCCTGAAGAGGTTTGGAGGGTTGTAAAAGACTTGATGCTGCGCTTTGAATCACAACGGGTTGTGGTGCGAATCGGGTCGGCGGGCGGAGCATATCGGAATCGAACAATCGCAGGCATTCAGGCAAATTTAGGCTGTGAAATCGAGGTTGTCTCTGAGGAAAGGACCACCGGGCCCAGGGCTGAGAGCCGCAGGCTGGGTGTTCAAAAAGACGTGCTTTCAGCGAGAAAAATCGCCGTGAAAAAAGGCAGGCCGCTGCGAGAAAAAATCACTGTTTCAACAACTCCGGGCGAGATCAAAAACGTGCAGCGTGAGAGCCGAAAGAAGAGCGGAAACTTAACTGTGTCTAAGGAGCTTGC
>QIDD01000178.1 GCA_003230355.1 Methanobacteriota archaeon | reverse complement strand
CAGTTTTTACCGCCTCGGCAGTCCACCCAGAAAAATCTTTTATCAGTCATCTTTCACAATTCCCACAAATTTTTATCCCGCCTAGGATTTGAGGATTTTTATCCCATCTTCAACTGATGCATTTTTGTGCACGATCTCGGCGATTGCTCTGCACATGGCTGTTGGGTTTTCATGCTGAAACACGTTTCGGCCAATGCTTGTTCCAGCGGCTCCAGCCTGAATTGCGTCATGCACCATTTGAAGAACCTCTTCGGGTGTGCTCATCTTCGGCCCGCCCGCGATTACCACTGGAACAGGGCAGCCCTGTGTGACCTCTTTGAATGTGTCGATATCACCGGTGTAATTTGTCTTAACAATGTCTGCGCCTAGCTCTGCGCCAACGCGTGCGGACAGCTTCACAACATCAACGTCATGCTCTGATTTTATCTTATCGCCGCGGGGATACATCATTGCAAGTAGCGGCATCCCCCATTCACTGCAGTCCCGCGATATGCTTCCAAGTTTTCTTAGCATCTCTGCTTCCTCGTCTGCGCCTATGTTTATGTGTACTGATACGGCGTCTGCCCCAAGTTTTAAGGCTTCTTCAACAGTTGTTACTAGGACTTTATTATTCGGGTCGGGTGCGAAGGCTGTGCTCGCCGATAAGTGCATGATAAGCCCCACATCCTGCCCATAGCCTCTGTGCCCTGTTTTGATTGCGCCTTTATGGAGCAGCACTGCGTTTGCGCCGCCCTCTGCAACCCGGTTTATGGCTGTTGGCATGTCCACAAGGCCTTTTATCGGGCCTACTGAGACGCCGTGGTCCATGGGCACGATGATTGTTCTGCGGGTCTTTCGATCAAGTATCCGCTCTAGTCTGATTCCTTTTCCAATCTCTGACATGTGTTTCACCTCTTGTTCTTATGCTTTTAAACCTTAGGGTCCAGGCCATATCGTGATAGACCTTAGCATGCTAATTCCTAGCACAGTATATAAATTTAACGCCCACCAAAAAAACACGCGATAGAAATGTCAAATCGGAAGCGGAATCGTGGGTCTGACCTGCTCCACTTCATCACCCTCTTCTGTGAATCCCCGAAGGCCCAGAATTACGTCCGCCGCATCCTCCTGTGTAAGCCCTCCAAAAACCTCATAAAGCGGGATTTTCCCCTCGAAATCCGTGGAGAGCGAGTAGGTTGAAAGCACAAAGTCCTGAATAGTAAAGTTATAGTCTGAAGTTACAGTGCCCCGCAGAATAAATGCGTCATCACCCCGATAACCGCGCCTAAGCGACGCGTTTTCAACCGCTTCGGTTTTAAAGGTGAGATCGCTGAATTCAAGCGTCTGCACATCACCAGGCATAAGCAGGAGGTTTTGAAGAGACCGGTTCAAGATAAACACCCCTTCAAGATAGAATGTCACAACCGGGTTTTTCAGCTCAACCTCACCCGATCCAGTGTTTTCAACCTCCACAGTGAGATCAAGAAAAGTAATGTCAGAGTATTTCTGCGTGCTGGCAAGAATAAAACCCTCATCCGCAGCATCGTCTGTGAATCGAAAATCCAGAGTTGAAAGAACCCCTCGACTAGACTCTGTGTCCTCTTTGTAGAGATTGTCAACATACCACACCGCCCCGGCCATCGCAATAAATACAATTATTAGGGCTGCAACAATGACTTTCACATCCATATCCCCCCAATAAAATGGATAGATTTAAATAAATGCCGGGAGACATAGCCCCCGATGACAAAAAAGAAGGAAGCAGCGGCGGACATAGAAAAACCGGAAGCCGACGCAGAAATCGAAAAAACCCCTGAACCCCCAGTGGCAGAAGCCGGGGAGCCAGAGGAAAAAACACCCTTTTGGAAGAACAACAAATACCTCCTTCTAGGCGGGATAAGCATCATTCTCATAATTGCGGCCATCACCTTTTTCACACTATTCCCCGGAGAAAAGGCCGTGGTGGAAGAAGGTGTTAACATGAGCGCGGAACTTGACCTTGGCTCGGTAACCATCAGAGGCGACGGACTCCCAGGATACGACATAAACCGAGACGGAAACACCGACTACCTTTCAGAGGGATTCGGATACTATAAAAACCTCTACATCACAGGCGGATTTGAATACGGGCCAGGCATCATAATACTTGAGGATTTTGAAACCGAAATCAACATGCCAGAGCTTAAATTCCGGCCCAATGAAATCGGGGAGAGCGGTGTTGGAAGCTTTGTAAGCTTCATAGCAAACGACGAAACAAGCCCCCTCAAAGCCGAAATTATCCTTAAAACACTTGGCCCAGAACTTACCACATACAACCTATTTATCGACGACCAAGCAGGACAGTCCTACAGTATAATCGACATCCTTGGTCCCGAAGAAGAAGGTGCAGGGAAAATCGAGGAGCGCGAAGTAGAGATTCCAGGCAAAATGCGCTTCATCGAGTAAATATTTAGTAGTCCCGTCTCAAAACTATTCCAGAAACCCTGCTTATCTGCATGGAAAAATCCTTGTCATCACCGAGGTAAAAACCAGTTCCTGACACTGTGAAAATAGGTATAGGCCGGGGTTCTTGCGGGAATTCACCCTCCAATAGGTCAAGCCTGATATTGTGATAATTCTTATCCTCAAGAATCTTCTTCGCAATGACGCGGGCTGCATCCTCGTTGAGAAGAAACTTATCACCCATAGCCTCAATCTCCGATGCCACCCAATCTTTCCATACCTTCAAATCATCCTCTCCTCCATGTGGAACAGTAAACTCGCCAAAGGTAGAAATGCAGTCTAAAAGCTCAAGCTTAAGCCTCCAAAACTGTTTTGCAAGGCTTCCCTTGGGATCACGAACAGTCTTAACATTAAAGTCACGGTCAAAAAGGCACAGGCCGGCCTCATAAGCAGCGCGCTGAATCCGATACTCAGGGTTAGGGGAGCGGGTGAACGCAAGGTCCTCGGACACCTCAAGATCAGGTATTACCAGATAGGCGGAGTCAAGCATCTGATCAGGGAGAAACACTGTCTCGCCAAAACCCTGATAATAGGGGGCGGTGCTGATACCTCCATTTTCCACTGGAAACTTCACAACATAGCCGATAATAGACCGAAGAGAATCAACAGCTACAAGATCAATTCTGGGAATGCCAAAGCCAAATTTCGCAGCAAAGACAATGCCGCCCTGCCGG
>QIDD01000177.1 GCA_003230355.1 Methanobacteriota archaeon | reverse complement strand
CGGTGTCGAGCGACTGCAAAACGAGCATCATAGATGCGAAGTTTTAAGGAGGGTGACAAATGCTCCGGCCGGGATTCGAACCCGAGTCATCGGATTGAAAGTCCGATATGATTGGCCGTGCTACACTACCGGAGCGTTGATTGGTTTTTGCGTTAGTGTCTTCGAAGGGTTATTTAAACCTACCGAGGAGGAGGCTGAAGAGTTTTTGTTTTTTATTGCCCCCTTGATTTCCACTGAAATTTATATATGGTCTAAGTGCCAGGTGATTTTATGCTCTTTGCCCATATCGCTGACACCCATCTTGGCTATCGGCAGTTTAATCTAGAGGAGCGGGAACTGGATTTTTATCGAGCTTGGCATGAGTCTGTGGATATTATGATCTCTGAGGGTGTTGATGTGGCGGTTCATTCCGGGGATTTGTTTGATGAGCCGCGGCCGCCGATCCGGGCGCTTGTTGAGGCTAAGCGTGGGATTAAAAGGCTCACGTCGAAGGGTGTTCGGGTGGTGATGATTCCTGGTAATCATGATATGCTCATGCGCCGGGGGGCAATGGCGCCGCACGCGATCTTTGACGGTGTTGATGTTTTAACGCTGGATAGGTCAAGCATTGTAATTGACGATGTTTTCATCGGTGGAGTCCCTTATCTTTCGAAGAGCTATCAGGATATTCTACTCGAAAATATCCGCGGCCTAGCTGGGGAGGCGAAGGATTACAAACAGAGCATTCTAGTTCTTCATCAGGGGCTTGACAAGTATCTGCCCTACGAGTACGAGCTTGGGGCCGGGGAGCTTCCAGAAGGTTTCAGCTACTATGCAATGGGACATGTGCACAGCCGAATCGAAGATGAATACGCGGGCGGACACATTTGTTATCCTGGTTCCACAGAGATTTGGCGCGCCGATGAAGTCGCGGACTGGGAGAAGTCTGGTAAGGGATTTTTGACCGTTGACGCCGGTGATATGCGGCCTAGACGGGTTGATCTGAGCTGTGTTCGGCCTGTTGTGCGTGCTGAAGTTTCAAGTGTGGAAGAGATCAGCGCTTTATCCGGTCGGTTTGAATCTGGGTCGCGGCCTGTTGTGTCGCTGAGAATCCGGGGTGATGAGGATTTCAATGTTCTCTATGAGAAGGCGAAAGAGGTGTTATCAGAGGGGTCGCTTTATCTGGATGTTAGAAAGATTTCCGCTCCAACCGATGAGACCTTTGCCCGTGGCGAGGCGATTGATCTAAAGGTGCTTTTAGACGACGCCTTGGGTGGGCTGGAGGAGGATGAACGCATCTTTGCCTTTGATCTTTTCAAACGGCTGGGTCACGGTGATGTTGAGGGTGGGCAGGGGCTTGCCGATGATTTCTACTTGCACTGGAAGAGGGGGGAGGGGCAGTGATTATCGAAGGTGTTCGGCTGAAAAACTTTCGAAGCCATCGTGACACTCGGCTAACGCTTGAGCGGGGAACAACTGTTATCATCGGTGAAAACGGCGCTGGGAAAACCTCGATTCTCGACGCGATTGGTTTCGCGCTTTTTAAGGCCAGACCTGGGAGTGTGGGTGTGGACGAGCTTATCTCTCTTGGCGAGCGAGAGGCCGAGGTTACCGTTGATTTTCATTCGAACGGCAGGAGATACAGGGTTCGGAGGAGGAGAACAAAAAAGCGCGGTGCTGAGTCCTATTTCTACTTGCTCGGAGCTGAGATGGAAACTCTTCTTGTGAAGGGTGAGCGCGAGGTAACAGTTGAAGTTGAAAACACACTTGGCATGAACGGTGAGCTTTTCACAAGCGCAGTCTACATCAGGCAGGGTGAAATCGACAGGCTCCTCGCATCCGACGCAGGCACTCGTAAACAGCACATCGGCAGATTGATTGGAACGGAAGACCTTGAGTCGGCGCATAAAAACATCCTGCAGATTATCAAAGAATTTGAGGAGAAAATCGCTGGTTTAAGCCGTGTGCCCGGCGAGCTGGGGGAGAAAAAGGAGAAGCTCAAAGGTTTGGGGGGTAAGATAACGGATTCCAAAACTGAGCTTTCAGGCATTAAAAAAGAGATTAAAACTGCCAAAACAGAGTTGGGGGGTGTTGAAAAAAGAAAGACCTTGCTTGAAGAGATTCAGAGGCGGGCGCAGGAGATTGAAAAAGATAGTATGCAGCTTGAATACCATGAAAAAGAGCTGGCCCGTATATTTGAGTATGAAGCTCTGCTCGCGGAGTCTGAGCCGAAAAACGCGAGAGCCGGTGAGATTGAAAAAGAGCTTGAAAGACTTCAAAGTGAGATTGGCGGCTTCAGTCTTGCTCATGAGCGGGTGGCAGGCCTTCGACGCGAGATTGAAAGGGTGACGGGGGAGGTAACAACTCTTGGTGACAGGCTGAAGAAAATCTTTGAAACAGCATCGCAGCAGCTGAGAATAGAGATTAAAAAAGGGTCTCAACTCAAAGAATCGGTTAAAACACAAAACGCCGGCCTGCAAAATGAGCTAAAAGAGGCGCGTCAAAATCTGGAGGAAAAAACAAAGGGATTAGGCGAATACAACGCATCGCTCGACAGTGTTCGAAAAGCCCTCGCAAGCCTAGATGATGCTGTTGGAAGCTGCCCAGTCTGCGACCGGGAACTCACATCAGCCCATAAAAAAGAGCTGCAGAGAAAATACACAAGTGAAAAAAAGACATTCAAAGAAGGAATATCTAAACTGGCATCTGAGATTAAAGGGCTGCGTGCAGGAATAAAAAGCGTTGAAGAACAGATTGACGCTGTTGCTAAGATAAATGTTGAATCCGCCCTTGATCTTGAGGCCGGGCTTGCCGAACATGGGAAGAGGGCGGCTGAACTTGATGGGCAGTTGAAAGAGGACCGCAGGCAGCTGGAGACGCTTCCACCCCTGCTGAAACGGCAAAAGGGGTTGGAGGCAGATTTATCGGCTCTGGCCCCTTTCAAAGCGGCGCACACTGAGGCGCTTGGATTCCTGCGCAAGAACCTCAGCCAAAAAGAAGAATTGAAGAAAAAAACAGCAAGGCTTCGCCGCGACATGAGCGGGCGGGGAAAGACACTGTTGGGCTTGAAAAAAAAAGCGGTTTCAACAGGTGAAACCTTTGAGGGTGCTCTTGAAAAAACACAGAATGATCTGCGAAACCTTCAAAACCGGCTGAGAGTTATTGAGAGAACTGAAGCGTTCGGCGCG
>QIDD01000176.1 GCA_003230355.1 Methanobacteriota archaeon | reverse complement strand
ATATCTCCTCAACCACAATCGAGCTGCCATCACATGAAACATAGCCTGACTTGGACCGGGTTTTTTTCACAAACACCCGCCTCTTCGGCTTGAGATCAGGCATGTTCTCTCCTCTGCAGTTATTAAGAATTAACTCTGAAATATTGACGTCAAACGCCAAATTCAAGCCGATGATCGGCGTGGTAGGCCGGGGATTGATTTCAATGATACGAGGCCCACCAGCACCCAATATAAAGTCAACGCCCACATAGCCGAAGAGTCCTGGAACCCTTTCAACCGCTTCGATGATCGGGCCCACATCTTCAATCTGAAGGGGCAGCTTCGTGCCAGTGTAAATGAAGCCGTCCATCTCCTGAGAATTAATTGACAGCACCCTGACCTCGTCGCCTATGAGCAGGCTCGCGCTCATCGGCCTGCCGGGAACATATTCCTGAAGTAGGAAATCTTTTGGAACACACCTCAAATCATCTTCATTTTCCACAAGCATAACGCCGTCACAGGAGACGCCGCAACAGGGCTTTGCAACAAGCGGAAAGTCAAGTTTCATGCCTCTATTGAAAAGCTCTGTTTTGGGAGATAGATCCTTCAATTTAGCGTAGGTGAGAAGCTTGTCTGACGAGAGTCTAACAGATTCAGCACTGCAGCCCAGATTTCGGGAGTCAGATTTCTCAACCAGCTTTGTGAGCCGGTGAAGCTCCATCCCGGTTTCAGGCGCAACTGCAAGCGTGTATTCGGCGGTTTCAAGGTATTCTTTAAACACATCCAAATAGTTGGAAGAGTTGTAAAATGAAACTGGATTTTCAAAGCCGGAATAAAGTGTTTTAAACATCCCCAATCCCTCAACCGCAGTACCAGGCGGCAAAGATTCATCTGCGCATGTTGCATATTCAAAAAGGAAGACTGAGTCCTTCCCAACGACCATAAAAATGGTTTAAGACTCCTCATGATTAAATAAGTTTTTACCTGCCCAGTCCCACGTATTTTATCATCTCACCATCAAATGAATGTGGGTCAAAGAGGCGGCGGCTGTCCACAACCACACAGGTCTGATTTATGGTTCCCTTGAATTTCTGAAGATCCATATCACGGTAGTAGTCGTGATCTGCTACAAAGACCACGCAATCCGAGTCTTCGAGCACGTAGTTAATGTCGTTTGAAAAGGCGCCGCCAAAGTCCTGGCTCACATAAGGGTCATGAGAGATAACATTGAATTTTTCAGCCATAAGCCCGCGCACAATAGGCTCGGCCGGAGAGTTACGGGAATCATCAGTATTGCCTTTATAGGCGATTCCCATGATCGAGACTTTAGCTGTCCGAAGGTCTTTATTTGAATCAATGAGTGATTTTTTGATGAGCCTTAATATATGTTCAGGCATGGATTCGTTTATCTGCCTGGCGGTGGATATGAGTTTGAGCTCAATTCCACACTCCCGCGCCGAGTGCAGGAGAAAATGTGGATCCTTTGGAATGCAGTGGCCGCCTACACCTGGTCCAGGGCTGTGGATGTTTACACGAGGGTGTTTGTTGGCAAGACCGATTACCTGACTAGAGTCGACACCGCGTTTTTCGCAGAGCAGTGCGATCTCATTTGCAAAGGCGATGTTCACATCTCGATAGGCGTTTTCGATTACTTTCACCATCTCCGCAGTTTCAATGTCCACTTTTGTGATGGCGCCGCTTGTAATCTGCGAGTATGCGAGGGCGGCAAGCTCTGCCCCTGTGTCTGTGAACCCGCCGACGACACGGCCGTTCTCCTGCATCTCAATAAGTGTTCGAGTAGGTATCGCGCGCTCCGGCGAATAGGCAAGGTGAAAATCTCTGCCAGCCGAAAGCCTGCTTTTTTCAAGTATCGGTGCGACAATGTCTTTCATCGTCCCCGGCGGTATCGTGCTCTCTGAAACCAGGAGTTTTCCGGGTGACAGGTTTTCTGCAACCGTTGTCCAGGCTGCTTTGAAGTTTGATAAATCAGGTTCTTTGTCTTTAGTAATAGGTGTCTGCACGACTAGAAAGAGGATGTCTGCGGCTCGTACCGCCTTTGCGCCGTCAGTTGTTGCGCTGAGCCTTTTTTGCCCCACAACATCTGAGAGCAGTTCACCGAGTCCAGGCTCGTTTATCGGGCTCTCGCCGCGGTTTATCTTATCCACCACGTCGGCTTTTATGTCTGCGCCGATTACTGTGAACCCTTTTTTGGCGAATATGGTTGCCAGCGGCAGGCCCACATAGCCAAGTCCGATCACGCCGATTACTGCTGTTCGGTCTTTTATCATTCCTTCAAGCCTTTCCATGAAGCTACTTTCACGGCGCACCCTTATTTTAAGCTTTCTGATGAAACGGTTTCAGAGCTACGCCTGTAAAAGACGATATAGCCATAGATTTAACTTGAATGTTTCACCATCTTTTCTAACCTTTCCATCAGTCAGAAATAAGCTCTTTTTTCATTTTAAGCTTGAATGTACGCTTGAATTGTGTTTTCTCAATCAAATCACGCTCAACCAGCTCGGCGACGAGTCGCGATATCTTAGGCCTTGAAAAACCAGTCAAACTATAAAGTTCATCCTGCCCGATCTCACCGCCGCCGTCAATGATAGATCGCACCACCCGCTCCTCATCACTTGTAAGCACGTTCATCGGTACCTTTTCACGCCTCTTCCACCTCAAAACAAGAGACAACAAAACCCCTAAAACCAGACCCAAGGCAATGTCCAGAATACGCAGATCAAAAAGTTTCCTATCCCCTGAAAAAACAGGAAACTCCTCCACACTATAAAGCGATTTAAGCTCGTCCTTCACAGGGTCGGATACCTTTGACGGAACAAGGATTACCTCCTTCACCCCCAGCC
The DNA here is from genome assembly GCA_003230355.1 of Methanobacteriota archaeon. Lineage (GTDB taxonomy): Archaea > Hydrothermarchaeota > Hydrothermarchaeia > Hydrothermarchaeales > SZUA-236 > SZUA-236. The sequence goes on along the minus strand of QIDD01000176.1, from coordinate 327 downwards.
GCTCAAGGGCTTCGCGAACGCTCCCAGGGATCTCATCCGCCTTGATAAACAGGATCGGCGAATCTGTCTGAAGCGCGGCCATCTGCGAGTTGAGAAGACCACTTGTATCATCCCCGCCAACGATTACAACACTCCTGCTGGTCCCATAAAGCTCGATTGCCACGCGAGCCGAGGTTCCGTATCTGTCAACCTCCCTTATCCGGTGCGTGATGAAACCAGAAGAAACCATTTCAGACTCAATATTTGGGGAGATAGCTGCTTCACCGCCGAAGACTAAAATGCTCGTGTGGCCGGCCCTTAAAAAACCCATGAGCTGCTCTCTAGTGT
>QIDD01000175.1 GCA_003230355.1 Methanobacteriota archaeon | reverse complement strand
TCTTGTTCAACGTCATCTGGATGGGTAATATCTGGAAAAGAGAGTTTTAATAGCTCTTGCTCAGTATATCCTATCATCCTTGACAGGGTTGGATTAACGCTTACAAACCGAAAATCCAGCCCTGTAATTATCATTCCCAAGGGCCCTTCCTCAAAAATCTTTCGAAAACGCTCCTCGCTCTCCCGCAATGCTTCCTCCACCCGTTTGCGCTCGGTGATGTCAATGAGTATGCTTTGCATTCCGAAGACTTGCCCATCGTCGTTGACAAGCGGTCTGGAGTTGTTCAACACTGTAATAACTTTGCCATCCTTCCGCCTTAATTTATGTTCATAATTGATTATCCTTTCACCAGCGAGTAGTTTTTCATGCGCAGGCATCACAACAATTGGGTCTGCGTCCACGTCTGGGATGCTCATAGATAACAATTCTTTTCTTGTGTATCCCAACAATTCAAGACCTGCCTGATTAGAATCTATAAAATTCTTCTTCTCATCAAACACGTAAACCGCTGCAAGACTTTCATCGAATATACCTCTAAATTTCTCCTCAGATTCACGCAGCGCCTCCTCAGCCTTCTTGCGCTCGGTGATGTCTGTCACAATCCCCAGAATAGATTGTTCCCCCCTATATTCAATCAATTTGGTTGTATGGATGCCGACGATTCTGCTTTTGTCCTTGGTTATGAGCGTGTATTCGTATGGCGGGACTTCTTCTCCCTTCATGTGTTTACTAAAATTATCCTTGACCAGCTTTCGTGACTCAGGCACGATGATCCCCATGAAGTCAAAGTCCTTGGAAAGAATCTCCTCAATCGTGTAGCCCAGCTCCTCACACTTCTGGTTGGCATAGACAACCCGTCCCCCTTTGTTGATGAATATCATGTTCGGCGATTGCTCGGCGAGATTCCTGAACTTCTCCTCGCTCTCCCGCAGCACCTCCTCCGCCCTCTTGCGCTCGGTAAAATCTCCCAGGATTCTTGCAAGAGCATCTATTAAGTTTCTCTCTTCTTTTAGAAACGGTCCTTCGTCAATTTCTGGTTTTTCTTCCAGATAACCCACTTCTATTTTGCCTACTCTCTCATTCATGGTGATGATATCGGAAGACTGCATCCATTTGGTTTTTTTCCAGTTAGCTGTTTTAAACTCCCTATCTCCATATACGATCTTAGCACAGGTAATTTCAGGATACTGCCAAGCCGGCGGCATCAGATCAACAGTCCCTTGGAACACCATCTCTAATGTGTTATCTGGATCGGTAATCAGTTGAGAAGTACCATATAGACCTTTAAGCTCCTTAACACGTTCACCAAGATCATAAGACTTTTTCTTTAGCGCTTCCTCAGCCTTCTTGCGCTGAGATAACTCCTGTTGGAGTTTCTCATAAGTTACATCTAACGTTCGCTCTAATTTAATCCTCTTATCTGTCAAGTAAGCAATACCGGTAGACGTTATGGGGGATGTCACAATCATGAAATGAAAAAGAACAACCAGAGGTTCTGTTTCAGCAAAGTCTGCTAACACGGCGGCAACGCTTCCGTACTCACTGTATTCATAGAGCAGATAAAATATTAAAATAATCCAACCGGTACTTCCAATCAGGATACTCAGGCCATGTTCTTTAATCTTCTTCAGCATGTGATATTCAGCACCTATTATCATCATCATGTTGGATTGCATATTAATAAACCTTGCCAGAAGAAGAAGTCAGATATGTTGGCCGCTGATAATTGCGAAAAATAGGAATGATTGCCTTTTTCGCAAGTTCAATTCTGTATTCATAGCCAGCATCAAAAAACTCCAGCCATCCACGGGGCCTACACAAACAAAATATGCCTGGAAAATGTTTAAATTGGTTTTGATCTGTTGAAGACTTATTTTTTCCTCGCCTTTCCCACAAGAATGCTTTTCGTAAGACTTCTGCCGCCGCGAGAAATATTGTTTTCAAGGCTCTGAAGACGCCCATCATTCTGCCATCTGCGAATGTTTTTTCCCCCGATGATCTCCACAGCCTCAGCCAAATCTTTAAAGGGAAACTCTTTGGACTCAACCTCAAGATACTCAACTGTAAAACCATTCTCTCCAAGGACCTGTCTCATCTCGGCTTCAGTGTATGAGAATCTTGAGCGCCTCCCACCCTCGATCAAGTGTTTTGCATGAAAACATGCGAAGGCGAAGACCCCGTCCTTTGGAAGCGCTCTCCCGCTGTTTTCAATGATTCTATCTGACATGCAGAGATGAGAAACTATCATGTCAAATTCACCGAGCACCGTGTAATCAGCAGTGTCTGCATCCGCCACGAAAAAGGAGGTATTACCGGTAGACCGCTTCCCAGCCTCGGCTATGGCCTCTTTTGAGATATCGATTCCGATGACCTCTTGCACCTTCTCTGCGACTATAAAACTCAGCGCACCAGTCCCGCATCCCACATCCAGCACAGTGTAATTTGCAACAGATTCTTGGAATATGAGCTTGACCAATGTTTTATTCACCTGTCCGGATGACATATTGAAAATACACACGGACAGGGGATAAAGATTTCGAAAGTTTTAAATGCAGAAAAGGACGTAATAAAACCATGACCAACCACGGGGAGGACGTTGAAAAAGTTTTAACTGCTCTGAAAAAAGGAATCGAACTGGAATCCTTCGGAATCAAGTTTTACACCAAGGCAGCCCGTGATGTGACCGACCCCAGGGGAAGGCAGACACTCAAATTTCTTGCAAAGGAGGAAAGAGAGCATCTGAAATTCATAAAAGACATTGAGACCTCCTTCGAAAACAGGGAGGAAGAGAAGGCACATACAACCATCAAAACATGGAAAGAAAAAAGCCATCACAGGGTGTTTCCAGAAATCGAGGCATATCTTGAAGAAGTGCAGAAGAGCAGGGGAGACAAAAAAATCCTTGAAGCAGCAGAGGAAATAGAAACGCGCTCCATCACATTCTACAAAGGCGCATTAGACGAGGTTGAAAATAAGGATTTCAAAGACATATTCAACATCCTGATAAAAGAAGAAGTTGGCCACCTAGAGCTAGTCCAGCAGATGAACGATTACATGACCCTCCACGGCGTCTGGAGCGGGCTGGAAGACTACTTCGCAAACGAATAAAATTTGCTGGAAAAAATTGGGGTTGAAAAGCACTCCTGATTCTCCGGAGGCTTTTCAAAAAATATATGTGGGAAG
>QIDD01000174.1 GCA_003230355.1 Methanobacteriota archaeon | reverse complement strand
AACATCGGTGATGTCTTCAAAGATCAACGCATCACTCGGTTCGATGTAAAAATTAGGCCGGACAAATCTGGTCTAATCCTTTTCTTTTTTTGAGCTAAACTTTATTATGTGAGCGGCCCCATATCTGCGGTTATGGACCTTTCCATTATCGTTCCTGCTTTTAATGAAGAAACCCCGATTGCAGAGGTTTTGATGCGGGTTTTGGCACTGTCCTTTGACCCCCTTGAGTGGGAGGTGGTGGTCGTTGACGATGGCTCCTTTGACGGGACGGCCGAGATATTAAAGGGTTTTTCAGATGAATCGCGGCTTAAGATTTTAACTCACAAAAAAAACCAGGGTAAAGGAGCGGCCCTTCGAAGCGGACTTGAATATTCAAGCGGCGGGATTGTGGCATTTCAGGACAGCGACCTCGAGTATGACCCCGGCCAGCTCCCAGCCCTTGTGAGAGAGATTCAACGAGGGGCGGATGTTGTCTATGGCTCCCGGTTTTTGGGCCGAGTAGAAGATATGAGCTTTCTCTTCTATTTTGGGAACAGGATTTTGAGCCTTTGCACGAGCCTCATCTACAGGGCGAAGGTTACCGATATGGAGACTGGGTTTAAGGTTTTCAGACGGGAGGCGCTTAACGGACTTGAACTTACGTCGCGGGGGTTTGACATCGAACCTGAGATCACTGCAAAGATTCTGAAAAAAGGCATAGCAATCAAAGAGGTGCCCATCGACTACAAAGCACGGGCAAAGGCCCATAAAAAAATCACTCTCGGCGACGGGATACGCGCGTTTTTTACGTTGATAAAGTATAGGTTTCGATGACATATGGACAAGCGCGCAAAGATATTTCTCACCCTCTTTTTGACATACGCCTTTTTCACAAATACTTATCTCACCACAAACGACGCCTCACGTTTCAGCCTCACCGCGGCAATTGTGGAGGAACAGACTTTTGTAATAGATGGTTATCTGGACACAGTTATTTCTGATTGGTGGTTTGCAAAGGACTACGCAGTTTTCAATGGCCGAAGGTATTCGGATAAGGCGCCTCTGGGGTCGTTTCTGGGCGTGCCAATTTACTTTGTTGTAAGGCTGTTTACATCGGATTTTGGGATTCTTGCCTATTTTGTCTCTCTTTTTACCGCCGGCGTCACAACAGCGGCTGCAGCACTTTTGATATATAGATTCGGCGCAGAATTCACTGCAAACAGCGGTGTGAGAACAGGGCTTGCCCTTGCCTACGGCATGGCCTCTATGCCGCTTTTCTATGGAACGGTGTTTTTCTCCCATGCCTTCACAGCATTCTTCGGATTTGCATCTTTCTACCTATTGTTCCGGTATCGAAAACAGGGGGGGGAGAAAAACCTGGCCCTTGCAGGCGTTTCTTCAGCCTTTGCAGTGGCAAGCGACTATTATGCCGGGCTTATCGCAATAGTCCTTTTTTTCTATGCCGCGTCAATCAGCAGAAAAAAAGCCTATATCTTCCTGCTAGCTTTTCTGGGAGGGATAAGCCTGCTTTTAGCATATCACCGGGCAGCCTTTGAAAGCCCATTTGCAGTGCCCTATCTCTATTCAAACCTCTTCTCCAAATTTCATACAGAGGGGTTCTATGGAGTCGGGCTTTTGAGTTGGAAAATAATTATGAATCTCATCTCACAGCTCTTTTCAAAATGGGGCTTTTTTTTCACAACCCCCTTTGCCATTCTTTCACTTGCCGCGCTGCCAAGGTTTTCTAAGACCCATCTGCGTGAGACACTGGCAATCCTTTCAATCGCATCCGGCCTGTTCTATTTTACAGCGGTCCTGGGCTTTTTCGACGCCTACAGCACGCGCCACCTCGTGCCGCTCGTGCCCTTTCTTTTCATACCCCTCTATTCAATAGACTTTGAAAAACCAAGTACCGGGATTTTGTTTGCCATGGTTTTCATCATTGGAGCGGGAATCAACTTATTGGGTGTAGATACCTTCCTTCCCAAGGTAACAGAACTTGCAACAAAAAACACGATGGCCGGGAACAACAACCTCTTTGGACAGTTTCTCATGAGCAGGGGAATAAACATACATTATTTGAGCCTTGCGCCCTTGTTTTTATTCTACCTAGTTTTCTGGAGACATGAGATTTTACAGGGCACGCGTCACCTTTTCAGAAGCGGCTGATTGGTTTACTCAACCTCTTGTTTTTTCCAGGCCCTCGGCGCTATCTGGGTGTAGCCGTGCTCTTCCAACACCTCTCTGAGTGTGCGATTTCCCATGTAGTAGGGCACGACATAGGTGTATTTTTCTGACTTAGTTGCTGTGATTAAACCCTGGGTTGTGTAGGCTAGTTTAACCTGTGCTGGGTCGCCGCCGAGGTAGAACATGGTCATCGGCAGGTCTGTAACTACAAGGTCTCCACCCCGGTTTTGAGCTGCCACCAGCCTTGCGGAGTAGAAGGGCTGGGTCTCGGCTGTTTCAGAAAAATCGGTGTAGTAGCTTCGAAACACGGTGTTGTAGCTGTGAACAGACAAAATGAGCATTATAATTGCTACCAAGGCTAGAGCAGATTTAACGCTGGTTTTTTCTCTTCCAGCCAGATTGGTTTCAACCTCTGCTGCAGCCGCTCCCAATAGAACCGCGATTCCGTAGAGCAGGGGATAATGGTAGTAGCTGTTGTTGAGATAGAATGTTGGAAAGGCGAGTATCAGCGTGAGCCATGAGACTGTGTAGAGGAGCATTACGCTGTTCTTTCGAAGATTCAATATGAGGAGTGGAAGCACGATTATGAAGGGATAGTAGTAGTGGCTTCCCATGTCCTGGGGTATGTAGTTTGTCAGAGCGCTGTAGAGGGCGGATAGCATTGTTGCAGCATTCCAGGGCGCGTCGGGTTTTGACACATACCATGCTGTGAGACTGGGGCTTACGATGAGTGCCAGCCCGGCCCATATGCCTGCCGGCAGAAGTGGGAGTGTCAGATATGAGATAAGACGGCGGTTTTCGGTTTTACCGCCTCTACACCCCTCTTTTTTAAACCAAATCCAGAGAAGCGCAGGGAGGGTGAGGATTGCAACGTATTTTGTGAAGATTGAAAGTGAGAGGCTGAGTGCCGATGCTAAAAAGAAGCGGCGGTCCCCATTTTTCCTGTACCTGATGAGAAAGAGCAGTGCTGCAAGTGAGAAGGCTGTGAAGGGAGATTCGAGCTGGACGTTTCTTGAGTAGTAGACGATTCC
>QIDD01000173.1 GCA_003230355.1 Methanobacteriota archaeon | reverse complement strand
CTGCCCTCTTGCGCCCGGCAGATCATTAATCATACCAACTTCCCCCCACTTTATGGGCAACCATTACGATTACCTCTTCCACCGAGACGAATGCTTTGGATCGCCCCTCTTCTGGTGTTTTGCAGCCATGCTCCTCCATCCCTAATGGGTTTTCCAATTCTCTATTGACTTAAAAAAGTATTTATATTTATCCATGCCCCCATCACACACCACAACCTGCTTAGGCACCGCGCCGGGCTTCTTCGAATAGATGACGCCTTTCATCGCCCACACACACTGGAAATCCCCAAAATCAGTTGTCAGGGTGATCATTACATGGGGATTTCGTTTGAAGACTATTAAATCTTTTTATCTGTTAAGCCCTTGTATTCTGAGGCAAAACATCAAATAATAATAAAAAAGAAAGGACCATAAAAATGGCATCGTCACATCTACTAATCCACTTCACTTAATTAAAAAAAGCTTATCCTTAGTTTCAAACCTTCTATCGTCTATCTTTTGAATATCTTCAAGATTTTTTATCTCGTCGTGAAGCGCTTCCAATGTCTCGTACTTATTCTTGTAATAATCCTGGACAAACCTGTGGATATCCTTCTGAGTTAGATCATAGTCCATCATAAGATCCAAGACAAGCTCCCTTTTGTAGATCTCATGGTCAAGCTCTTTTATAGTAAGACCAGTAATTTCTGAGAGCTCTCTAATTATCCTCCCATTCATGATTTTTGACTCGATCTTGCCTGTGTTAGTATCAAAACCAAAAAGCGTATTTGTAAGAAATACATCCTCGTCTTTTCCTGATATCTCTGCAACTTCAAAGATCACTCTTTTAATCCTTCCATTTACAACCAGTCTCTTCTCGGCAACAATAAGATCAAGGGCAGGTATCATCATCTCAGGTACATTCATCGGAGGTCCCACGAGTCTATTTAATGCCTCCCTTGCTGAGTTGGCGTGTATAGTTGCGAGACACCCGTCATGGCCTGTGTTCATTGAAGCGAATAGTGTGCTTGCCTCCTCAGAGCGTACTTCACCAACGATTATCCTGTCAGGGCGCATCCGAAGTGTATTTTTAAGCAGCGAGTTCATAGTAACTTCATGGTGCCCCTCTTCATCAGGTGGGGCGGTCTCCAAGGGTATCCAATGCTTATGCCTGATATTTATCTCCAAAGTGTCTTCAATGCTGATGATGCGCTTCCCCTCAGGAATGAAACTTGAAAGAGCGTTTAAGGTAGTTGTCTTCCCCGATGCTGTGCCGCCAATAATCAAGATGTTCGCAGGATTTCTCTCAAGCCCGTCCACAGCAAGCCATAGAAAGGCGCAGAGCTTAGGGCTCATCGTCCCATGCCTCAGGAGGTGAAGGACTGTGAGAGGCTCAAGCCCGAACTTTCTGATGGTGATTGTTGAACCCTTGGGACTCACCTTGGAGTGGGTTGCGTTCACTCTGGAGCCGCCGGGAAGCCTGCCGTCGAAAAGAGGGGTCGAAGAATCGACTGGTCGAGAGGAGTATTTAGCAACCTTCTGGATGAGCTCTCGAGTCTCTTCCTCGGAAAGAGATGTGTTCGTGGCAATGTTTTCTCCTATCCTGTTGAGAATATAGACAGGGCTTTTAGGTCCTATAACCATGATCTCCTCGAGATTGTCGTCCATCAGATAAGGGGTGAGTTTTCCCATGCCCATCTTGTTGTGGATGAAGCAGTCCAAAGCAGCCTCGCTAACGCCGCGTTTAAGGTCTTTTTTTATCTTCTCTTTTATGTCAAGAACACCGGCCTTGGTTGTAACAAAGACAGCCTCATATTTTCCGTTCAGGACTTTCTCAATCTCCTTTATCTCTGCGGCATGCTTCTTGCAGTTGATTAATGTCACAATCTATTTTTTAAATCAGGCAGATATAAACCTTTACTTCACAATTTTTCAAAATCCCCTCACATGGAAAAAGATTATGTACAGCGCACCCCAGCAGAAAATATGGTTTACCGGCACGTGGCGCTTGGCGGGACCTTTGATCGGTTCCATCGGGGGCATGAAATGCTTATTGAAAAGGCTGTTGAACTCGGCGATTTTGTGACCATTGGAATCACCACGGATAGATTCTCAGGTAAAGATGTTGAACCCTTTGAAACCCGGAAGAATGCAGTTGAAGAATATCTCAACAGATCGAAAAATAAAGGTTACCGGATAGCTGTACTGGAAGACCCATTTGGCCCGGCCGTATCGGATGACACAATGGATGCGCTCGTTATTTCAGAGGAAACATTCGACCGAGGGGTTGAGCTAAACAGCCTGCGGAGGAAGCGCGGCCTCCCAGAGCTTGAACTTGTGAAGCTGCCCATGGTGAATGCAGAGGACGGACGGCCTATTTCATCATCCAGAATCCGGCAGGGCGAAATCGACCGAACCGGCTGTCTGATTAAAAAGGGATAACTTTAACTGCTCAACCTGCGATAGTTGGGGTTTGAGGTGAAAAGTATGATTGTAACAACTACTGAAAACATTCCTGGGCGGGAGGTTTCCGAGATTCTGGGGGTTGTGAAGGGAAATACTGTGCGGGCGAAGTGGTTTGGAAAAGACATTCTGGCAGGGCTTCGAAATATCATTGGCGGCGAGCTGAAGGAGTACACCGAGATGCTCACCGAGTCGCGGGAGCAAGCCATGGCTCGGATGACTGCCGATGCTGAGGCCCTTGAAGCCGACGCTGTTTTGAACGTACGTTTTATAACATCCCAGATTTCACAGGGCGCAGCTGAGCTTCTGGCCTATGGAACCGCTGTGAAACTGAAATAGAGAGCTATGAAAGTGGATGATTGTGTCTGCTGAAAATAATCTTAGAGAGCTTGGAATCACGCTTCCAGACACGCCGAAGCCGTTGGGAGCCTATCTCCCCGCAACCCGGACGGGTAACCTCATATTTCTATCCGGCGTTCTGCCAATGGATAGGGGTGAACTGGCCTTCACCGGAAAACTTGGATTGAATCTCACTGTTGAAGAAGGATATGAAGCAGCGAAAGTCGCCTGTGTAAACGCGCTTGCGATTCTGAAGTCTGAGCTTGGAAGTCTTGAACGCGTCAAGCAGATTGTGAAGGTCACAGGCTATGTTGCTTCTGCCCCTGATTTCTATGATCAGCCAAAGGTGGTAAACGGCGCATCCGAGCTGTCTTCGGCGAAAGTGGCAGACACGCCCGCGCTGCCGTTGGATGCCCATCGCTACCCGCAAACACACCTGTGGAGATAGAGATGATAGTGGAACGTTCGCTGATGAAAACAATTTAAATTATTAACGTCCATAAAGTTGCTGTGTTGATTGTAAACCCCTTTTCCCCGGAGGCCGAGCGAATCGTTGCGAAACACCGAGCTGAGGGGATGTCCAAAAGCGATGTTTCTGAGCACGCGAAAAAACTAGTAGGCTGGAAGGTCGGAGGCAGGAAAAGACAAACAAGAATTTCTGAAACTCTGAAGTCAGGCTACGACGTTGAAACCGACATCCTCGCACAGCGCCTCCTCTTTTTGACGGTGGCCCTCAACTTCACACCATATTCAAACGAGCTTCGGCTTGTGAAAGAAAGCCTGCGCGACATTGTTCGGGCGCGGCTGCTCTCATCTCTTGACCCCGGATTCGAAGACTCAACCGTGAATCTGCTCTCTGACTTGTTCAACGTAAAAGTGGGCACTCCAACTTTTGACGGCGGGATGCGATTCGGTGGGGTCTCAGTTGAGAAGCGAGAGCTTTTCGCAAGCGACCAGCTCAGATACGGCGAGCCCTGGCGCGTGAAATTCGCAGTAGACTGGCGGGAGCTGAAACGGCTCATACAGGGACGGGAGCTCAGGTTTACAGACCTCTACCTCGTGGAGGGGCTTGCCCTTCTGAGCCTGAACGACCTCATCGACCTTTATTCACGGCTAATAGCCCTAAATATTGAAGACTTCATAACCACACGCTTCGAAGAGTTTCAGAGCCAGAGAAAAACTGAGGCCATAAAAAGGCTCACCTCTGAGACAGCGAGTCTCTCCGAGTATTTGAGCACTGTTTCCGGCAAAGTCTATAAAAGCTCGGTTCTGCAGGGCCGTGCTGGCAGGCTCAAGGCCGATAACTTTCCACCCTGTATTCGGGCGATTGTCTCAGGCGTGCAAACCGGCTCGCGAAACTACGCAATATCCGTGCTACTCACATCCTTCATCTCCTACGCCAGAATCGCCCCGAAGAAGGTGCAGGACCCCAAGATATCTGATTATGTGAAAGACCCTAAGGTGCTAACTGATGAGCTGCTCCCAATAATTTATGAGGCTGCTTCCCGGTGCTCGCCACCTCTTTTTGAAGACCAGCCACTGGAGAAGATGAACGTCCACTATCACCTGGGCCTGGGACTTTCATCCCAGGTGAAGCTTGAAAATTCCGGGAGCAGCAGCTGGTATTTTCCTCCGAACTGTGAAAAGATACGCCGCGAATCACCTGA
>QIDD01000172.1 GCA_003230355.1 Methanobacteriota archaeon | reverse complement strand
GAGGTTGACAATGCGGTTCTCAAGAGACTGGGGGATGCCCCTTTCGCGGTGGGGAAGCACAATGTCACGTCTTTGTTGGCCAAAGCCTACACCGTGGCAAGCAGCGATGCGCTGAAACTAGCGCTGGATGAGCCACGCGGAGAGGAATGAGTGAAGTCTGGGAACCCAGGAGGCGGAGATGAAGCTTTCAAGGAAATGGCGGGTAGCTGAAATGCCAGGTCTGGCAGACGATTACCTGTCTCTGTCGCCGGGCCCCCACGTGAAGTTCAAGAAGGCGGGCCGAAACGAAATCGATGGTACCTATCAGTTTGGTGCCCAAAGCGGGGAGCTTGATGGATCTCTTGAACAGCTCTCTGATGGTAGCCTGCGATTGAGCTTCACGTTTGAGGGCGAGGACGAGCTCGACCCAATTCATGGCTATGGGGAAGCCGCTCTTGTTGATGAAAACACGCTGCAGGGATACATGCGCTACCATCGGGGAGATACGTATCATTTCGTCTGGAAACGTATCTCGCGTTAGGACTGAACAAAAAGCCATTTGGTGCAATCCGCCCAACAATTCTGACTTTTGTTTAGTCGTATGCATCAGTAAACTTTGCGCTTTTTAACTGAAACCCCGGCTTCGATAATGTATTTGATGCCCTATAAGAGAAGCGTCTGCAGTGGCATAGGGGACATTGACTTGGATAGGGAAAGGAACAACGTTCATGGAACGGGAGCCAATCAGACTGGAGTTCATCGAGGAGGCCTTGGTTGCCAAAGAGACCGAGGATTGACTGTTATGCTCATAACAGGCTAGGATATGACTAGAGGCGGTTCTACCAGCTATGTGACGCAGTCGCAGTTAGAGAGCCTTAGATATGATTGGATACATATTATCTGCAATTACATTTGTGTTGGGTCTCATTATTGGTTGGCAGTTAGACAAGAATTTGAGTGATAGACCATTCTTAAGAGGTGAGATTTATAGTCCTCTATATGAAGAAGTGCGCATAATGAGCAAGAATATCTCTGACTTCAAAAACTGCCATTGTCGCCGATACGGAAGACCTGATTATTCTGCTCCGCTTCCGGCAGACAAGGTTCCTGGCAATGTGAGAACTAGTTTGATACAGACAGGAAAATATGGAAGGGTTCCACAAAAGCTCAGGACTGCTTTAGACAATTATTATGATAAGTGCGGTAGTGACTGGAATCCACTGTTGGATATTTGGAATCGTTTTCAGGATTTGAAAGAAGGGAGAATCACAGACATAGAAGTGATAGATGAGGGCAGAGGAGCCATTGTTAAGTATTCAGATGGACATCGAGTAAAAAAATCGAGTTTGATTGGGAGAAAAGACTACAATAAATATGAGGGCATCAAGGAACTAGACGAGAAGCAGATCATGGACAAGCTTAGAGCAATACAACAAGACCTTGAAAATCTCGGAGACTCTCTTTTGAAGGAGTTGCAAGATAAGATCCGTGATCCAAACCCATTCAAGTCATTCCTCCCATTAGGGAGATAGCATCAACGTAAAGTAAAAGTAAAGTAGGCAGCGGTTCAAGTTCCCCAAACAGAAAGGGGCTCTGGCACACGAGGGCTTCGGCAACAATCCTCGCGTTTGTGCATTCATGACCACTGCCATCTGACGCACGCGACTTTTACGATCGCTCTGCAACAAGTTAGCGTTTTGTGCAACTATGCCAGATGAGGCGAACAGGCGGGCCAAATCGTATGCTTCATTTTATGAGCGGGCTCGGACCCGGATTACATCTATGTGGGGGCTAGTCTGCAGAGAAAAGGTGGCCTTATGAAACTAGAGCTAATCTTTCCAGCTACACAAGAGAACACCCGAAAGCGAAACAAGGCTCTGGTCCCACCCTTGGGACTGGCGATAATCGCTGCACTAACCCCTCCAGAGGTCGAGGTCTCTTTAACCGACGAGAATGTCACAGTTATTGATTTCCATAAGGAAACCGACTTAGTGGGGATCACGGCGCTAACTGTCACAGCGCGGCGTGCCTACGAGATCGCCGATACCTTCAGGGCGAGAGGAGTGAAGGTCATCTTAGGGGGTATTCATCCCAGCGTCATGCCCGAAGAGGCAAGTGAGCACGCCGATGCCGTGGTCATAGGGGAAGCCGAGGGAATTTGGCCAGATTTGATCGAGGATTTCAAGGCGAATAAGCTGCAAAGGGTGTACAGGCAGCGGGAGCGACCCAGCTTGGTCGGCTTACCTATCCCCCGGCGAGACTTGTTCGCCCAGGGGGCGTACCACGCCAGGCACACGATCTCAACTACTAGAGGCTGCCCATATTCCTGCTCCTTCTGCTCGGTTACCTCTTTCTCCGGCCATACTTATCGCTGCCGCCCGGTAGAAGAAATCCTCAGGGAGGTCGAAACATTTAACGAGAGGAAACTCATCGCCTTCGTCGACGATAACATCGTCGGCAACCCGAAGTTCTCCAAAGAGCTCTTTCGTGCCCTTATTCCCTACAAAATCAAGTGGGGCGCCCAGGCCTCAGTCACTATAGCGAGAGATGACGAATTACTCAGGCTGGCAGCCGCTAGCGGCTGCATCTACCTACTCATCGGGTTTGAGTCGCTATCCCCAGCCAATCTGGCGGCGGTGGGCAAGAGAATCAACGTAGCGGACGAATACGAAGATGTGATCAGGAAGATCCACTCTCACGGTATCGCCATCCACGGCTTCTTTATCTTTGGCTTGGATGAAGACGATGAAGATGTTTTCCAACGCACCGTCCGCTTTGCCCAGAAAATGCGGCTAGAGAGCGCTCAGTTTGATTTGCTCACGCCGTATCCGGGCACCGCTCTCTGCGAATCCTTGGATAAGGCTGGTCGAATAGTCACCAAGGACTGGTCACAGTATGGGTATAACCTCGTGTTTGAGCCAAAGCAATTGTCACGAGAGATGCTACAAAAGGGGCACCGCTGGGCTTGGCGCGAGTTCTATAGCATACCCTCGATTTGGAGGAGGGTCGGAGTGGCACGCCGCAATTTAGCGGCGCTTTGGGCGGTGAATCTTTATTATCGATCTTTCTGGCGGGCAAAACTCCGAGCTGGTAAAGATAGCAAGAAGTTCGAATCCCACTCCGTCTCTGGTCAAGAGTGAACCTTGAAAGCGTGACGCCGATTGCAGATTCCAGAGTGAGCGATTTGATAAGGACTACCCGCTTGACTTAACGGAGTATATCTGGCTCGGAGGTTCGCCGCCACCCCAATGTCTCAACTCGTTCGGGGCTTCAGGTACGCTCAAACGT
>QIDD01000171.1 GCA_003230355.1 Methanobacteriota archaeon | reverse complement strand
TATATATGGATCAGAAAATCTATGAGATGCATGCAGAGATATGCAAGGTTTTTACAAGTCCCAAGAGGCTTGAAATCATTGACCTGCTAAGAGAGGGGGAAAAATCAGTAACTGACCTAGCAACTTCTATTGGTGTAAGCCAGAGCAATGTGTCACAGCACCTATCCATACTGCGGGATAAAGGAGTCGTTGCCGTGAGAAGAGACGGGAACAACATGTACTACAGCATATCGAACCCAAAGATACTGGAAGCCTGCAGGCTTATGAGGGAGGTTTTACTGGAGAGACTTGAAGGGGACAGAAAGATTGCGGAAACTGTTAAGATGAGGTGAGATTTTGAAACTTGGAATTGTAATCTATTCGAATGACCCGGAAACGGTGTGGAACGCCTTTCGGCTGGGCAACTATGCCCTCAAAGAAGGTGATGACGTGAAGATATTTCTCCTTGCAAAAGGAGTTGACTGTGAATCCCTGGACAGCGAGGAGTTCAAGATAGCTGAGCAAATGGATGCTTTTATCGAAAAAGGCGGGAAGATCCTTGCCTGCGGAACATGTCTTAAGATGCGGCAATCTGAAGGCTCAGAGCTCTGTCCGATTTCGACGATGAAAGACCTCTACGGGATAATCAAAGAAAGCGATAAAGTTGTTACATTTTAAAAAGGTGAGAGATATGGAAGAGAGAGACTGGTTGATCGCAGGTGTCGCAATATTGTTTGTGCTGATCCTGTTTAGCGGAGGAGGGATGATGGGCTTCGGCATGGGCTTCATGATGATATTCTGGGTCCTCATTCTGATAGCAATCGTATATGTTATTTTGAATCTGGGAAAGAACCCGAGCACTTCAAGCAAAGAATCTGCCCTGGAAGTCCTCAAACAGAGGTATGCAAGAGGCGAGATCGACAAGAAGGAGTTTGAGGAGAGGAAAAAAGATATAGAATAATGTCCAAGAAGCAGGTTGTATGAAAATCCAGGTTATAGGGGGGTCCTTTGGAGGTCTTACAGCAGCCTTCGAGTTGAAGCGGCATCTTGGGAAAAAACACGAGATCTCACTCGTGTGCGACCAGGATCATTTCGTGTTTATACCATCCCTTCCCTGGCTCTGCATGGGCTGGGTCAAAGAAAAAGACCTCGTCCTTGACCTGAAGAAGATTCTGGAATCGAAGGGTATCAAATTCATACATTCTGAAGCCAAAAATATTGATCCAGAAAAAAGGATCGTAAGCACATCTGATGGAGAGCTTGCCTATGACTATCTTGTTATCGCAACCGGCGCGGCTTTGAATTTCGATGCAGTTCCCGGCCTAAATCCAAAGGATGGTTTCACTTACTCGATTTTCATGCTGGAATATGCGGTTGAAGCGAATAAGGCCTGGGAGCGGTTTCTGAAAGACCCTGGGCCGGTGGTCATAGGCGCGCCTCAGGGGGCAAGCTGCTTTGGCCCGGCCTATGAGCTTGCCTTTATGATTGACACTGAGCTTCGACGGCGAAAGATGAGGCACAGCGTGCCTATAACTTTTGTAACCTCTGAGCCCTATCTCAGCCACATGGGCATTGGAGGGGTTGGGAAGTCAAGGAGGGCTATTGAGGACAGTTTCCAGGAGAGAGACATAAAGAGCATCACAAACGCAGAGATCAAGGAGATAACCAAAGAGGAGATAAGGCTCAAGGACGGCATCATTTTGAAGCACGAGTTCTCCATGATTGTACCTCCCTTTAGAGGTGTGGACGCCATCATCAACTCGCCCGGCCTTGGAAACCCTAAGGGTTTTGTGCCTGCAGACGAATTCTACCGCCACCCAAAATATCCTGAAATATTTACGGTGGGTGTGGCGATGGCCCTGGCCCCGCCTGAGTCCACTCCCGTGCCAACGGGTGTTCCGAAAACCGGGTTCATGACCGAGCATATGGCCAAGATTGCTGCTAAAAATATAGTTGCCAGCATAAAAGGCGAGGGTCTGGAAACTCACAGCCTGGACGTGTTCTGCGTCCTTGACGAGGGAAATAAAGCCACATTCATGTATGCAAGCCCCACTCTTCCGCCGAGAAACAAGGTCTTCCTCAGAGAGATGAAGCTCGCCCACTACTTCAAGAAGCTCTTTGAAAGGTACTTTCTCTGGAAGATGAGATATGGGCTGACGAGATTTCCATAAAGGGAATCAGATGGATTTCGGGGGTATATCTTTCTAATTATAATTAATCATGTTAATCATATGTAGTCATGTGTAGAAATATCAGGGAGGTGAAAACCTATGTGTGAAAGATGTGGAAGACAAGCCCCAGGATATTGCGGATGCAACTCTAATGAAAACTTGACCAAAGGCGAGTTGATAAGTGAGCTTGAGGACCGAATAAAGGAATTAAAGGAAGGAGAGTAGCTTTTCTCCTTTCTTGATTAGTTAGAAGAATGTGAAAAGAACTGAAGAGTTGATAAAATGAAGTGCTGTCGATGCGAATACCAATGGGAAAAAAGGCTGGAAGAGAGACCGAAGACATGTCCCCGGTGCAAGTCCTACAGGTATGACGTTCCGAAGAGCGAGATGCCCAGACACTGCGGGCGTTGTGGCTATGGATGGGTGCAGAGGGGAAAAGCAACACCAAAGACCTGCCCAAGATGCAGGAGCTGGAAGTGGAAAGAATAAAAAAGGAATAAAATAATAAGGAGGCGAACAAAAATGATGCATGATTTTGGAGGAAGTATTGGATACGGCGGCATGCTCCTGGGCACCATATTCTGGATCCTGATTATCGTTGGAGTTGTGCTCCTCATCAAGTGGCTTATTGAGCAGGGAACGACCCAAACCACGTCCGGCGGCGAATCTGCCCTTGAAATCCTAAAAAAGAGGTATGCAAGAGGCGAGATCGGCAAGAAGGAGTTTGAGGAGAAGAAAAGGGACTTATAATGAGTGTCGATATTATCCTATCGGTCGCAGGGTTTCTGTTTATGTGAGAGCCGTAGAAAAGGCGGTATGAGCAATTCCTAGTCAGCTGATTGAGGTGAAGGAACATGAGTTTGGTTGACCATGTGAACCTGGAAGGCCTGCAAAAGAGGGAGGAGACGTTCAGAGAAGAAAAACAGGATTGAAGGAGTAGTGGATTCTTGACAGTGAGACCGGCCGACTTCGTTTGGGGGCGGCGGGACGAGAGGGGCGGGTCCCAATTTTTCTGTGGAACAGAAATGTTTGGAGAGTGGGCAGAGAGAGTCGAACGATAACAAGATAGCTGGATAAACTCAGGAAAAGAGATAATATTATTAACTTGAGGTTGTGGAAGGGTATTAGATGGATCCAGCTTTGAAAACACTATTTCCC
>QIDD01000170.1 GCA_003230355.1 Methanobacteriota archaeon | reverse complement strand
TTCTTCCTGAATTTCACGCCGAGAGAGATGCATGTGCGGCCCCCCAGGTCAAGCGATGTGAGAATAAGCACTTCATCCATCGGTATCACGGCCTGTCCGAAACGAGTAATTCCGCGTTTGTCGCCCAGCGCCTCTTTAAGCGCCTGCCCCAGCGCGATACCCACATCCTCAACTATGTGATGCTCATTGTCGCCAGTCGCACTGACCTCAAGATCAAAACTGCCGTGCCTAGCAAAGCTTTCCAGCATGTGATCGAAAAACTGCGTCCCCGTTGAAACCTTATATTTGCCGGATCCATCGAGATTCAGGTTCACCGAGATTTCGGTTTCAGATGTCTTCCGAGTAACAGTTGCGTTCCTCACCCTTTCACCTTCTCATCTATTGCTTCATTTACGAGGCGGTCTGCTATTTGAATCTTGTCATTCTCCCGTTTAACATGACGATATACCACCAGGTCAAAGTCTTTTTCCAGCCGCCGAACACTCTCATAAAGCGGGCGAAGCCCGGGGTTTCGCACCTTATATTCCCCCTTCATCTGCTTCACCACAAGCTCGCTGTCCATATAGGATTTTATCTTTTTAGCCCCATAGCCCTTTGCCATCTCAAGCCCTTTTATTAGTGCCCGGTACTCTGCCTGATTGTTGGTCTTTTGTCCGATGTATTCCTTGTGCTCATAGAGGATCGCGCCATTCGGTTTTGTAATTACAATCCCTATTGCGGCGTCGCCAGGATTGCCCCGCGCCCCGCCGTCTGAATACAGTGTCAGCTCCTCCATGTCTATTTCTCCTCAATTTCAAGCGCCTCTTTAAAATCGATCATTCCCTTGTAAAGCGCGGTGCCGATGACAACTGCCGATGCGCCGGCATCTTTAACGGCTTGAATGTCCCCCAGCGTGGATATCCCGCCTGACGCGATTATCCCGCTTGTAGTTGCGCCCACAACCTCTTTTATTATGTCCAGATTGATGCCCGAAATCATCCCTTCCACATCCACGTTTGTGAATAAATATTCAGAGGCAATATCTTCAAACCGCTTTGCAACGTCTGCCGGCCTTTCGCCTGTCTCCTCCACCCATCCTTTGGTCACAACCCTGCCACCCTTCGAGTCCAGCGCAACTATGAGCCGGTCCCGCCCATATTTCTCACCGAGCCCATCTAAGAGGGCCGGATCCTCCATGGCCACAGTTCCCAAAATTATCTTTTCAACCCCAAGGTCCAGCAGTCTGCAGGCATCCTCAAAGCTGCGTATCCCGCCTCCGAACTGAACTGGAATCTCAAGAGCAGAGACGATTTCCCTGACAATCGCTTCATTCTTCCGCACCCCTTGAAGCGCACCATCGAGATCGATTAGATGCAGCCGTCTTGCTCCAAGCCTCTCCCAACCCACTGCTACTTCAACCGGGTTGTCAAGCTCCACCGTCTGGTGCCTGGGGTCGCCCTGCACGAGGCGCACGCACTTCCCGCCTTTGAGATCAACTGCTGGAATCACGAAAAATGACATTGAAACTGGATTAGTGCAATGTAGCTTTTAAAGGTTGAGGTGCCTGAAAAACATTTGATTTCTAGGTAATGCTCTCAGTTCTGAAGCTTTCGATTCCCTCGCTCAAATTCCTTGCGACCGACCCTAGATCCGCTGTGTAGTTGTAGTCTCCTGAGAGGTTTAGAAGCTCAGACATGTTGCCAGGAAGATAGGGATAATACTGGTAGTAGTTGTTCTGCTCTATTACAACCACCCTCATCACAAGAGTCCTGTTTTCTGTGACATTCAAAATCACATCGTTAATGTCGTAGGGCGTGCCGTTGAGATAGACAACATATTTGTCAGGGCCCAGTTCGGTTATGTTCACCTTCTGGTCCACGAGCCGTACATTAGCCCCTTCCTGATCCGGCCGATCCCCTCTGATGGCGTCAAGCCTTCCAATGATTCCGGCAACCTCGATGAACTTTGATTCAATCTTTGCCAGCGCGTCTGCCACCTGAACCCGATAGACCCTTTCACTCTCGCGGCTCAGTTTTTGATACTCTGCACCATCTATCTGATCGCTTGTCCGGGCATCAAGAAGCGCGTTCTGCTCGGTAATCATAGTGTTAGTAGTGTTTACAACTGAATAGACAACTCCCACAAAGAGGGATACAACGCCTACTGCAAATATTATATTGGTTTTGTTTAGCATGCCCACTGTTAATTTTGATTTCGCCGTATTTAAAGATGGCCTTAAATCGCTTTGAAAAGCAGACCTGCCCCAACCACCGGATTTACCATAAATTTTAATACGCCGCCTCTCATGTTTTTAGGCATGGACATACTAATCGAAGGCGCAACCGTTGTAACCGTTGACCCCAGGGGAAGGGTGCTTAAAGACTGTTCAATCGCAATCGATGATGGGAGGATTGTCGGGATATGTGAAGGCGTCACAGGCGAGGCGGAACATGTGATTGATGGCCGTGGAAGGCTTGTCATGCCAGGGCTTGTGAATGTACACACTCACCTGCCCATGACACTTCTGCGCGGCGTGGCCGACGACCTGCCTCTTATGACATGGCTTCAGGACCATATCTGGCCTATCGAGGCAAACCTAAGCGAATCACACGTCAAGGCCGGTTCAAACCTTGGAATCGCTGAGATGATACAGAGCGGCACCACCTGCTTTTCAGACATGTACTGGCACGTGGAGACAATCGCCGAGTGTGTTGAACAATCTGGGATGCGCGCAGCCCTTGCAACGCCTCTTCTCGATGTGAGGGGTCCGGATCAGAGGGGCAGGCTCCTGCGTGAAGCTGAAGAGATGATACGGCGGTTTAAGGGCTCCGAGAGGATTACGCCTTTTCTAGGGCCCCATGCACCCTATACCTGTTCTGAAAAGCTGCTTCTGGCCGTAAAAGACCTGGCGGATAAACATGATGTGGGTGTGCATATCCATGTTTCTGAAACCGAGGATGAAGTTGAAAGTCTCAAGAAAAAAACTGGCATGCGGCCCTTCGAATACCTTGACACCCTTGGCCTTCTCAACAACCGGTTTGTGGCCGCCCACAGTGTCTGGGTTTCAAAGCCTGAGATGGAAATCATGGGAAAACAGGGTGTCAGCGTGGCCCACAACCCGGTTTCGAATATGAAGATTGCAGCGGGTGTTGCACCGGTTCCAGAGTATCTAAACGTGGGAATCACCGTGGGACTGGGAACCGATGGCGCGGCGAGCAACAATACACTGGACATGTTCGAGGACCTGAAGATCGCTGCGCTTCTGCACAAAGTCACGTCAAAGGACCCGCGGGTTGTGCCTGCTGAGACTGCGCTGGAGATGGCAACGATAGGC